>JBDTHH010000388.1:0-12696 GCA_039937055.1 Ktedonobacteraceae bacterium
AGGGCAGCGGGCAGTTGCGTCAGTTGGTACAGCCATTGACCCAGGTGGCACGCGACCGAGAGCGATTCCTGCTGTTGCAGATGTGATCGTGCTCCATATACACAATCCATAGGGCATCCTAATCCGTAGGGCGTGGCTTGCCTCGCCTGTCAACTCGCAGAGCGTGTGGCTGACAAGCGAGGCAAGTCAGCGCCCCTACGAACTCGTGAAGTGTCTTCCACAGATTATTTGAGGAAGTGACCCTGGACTGACTCAATTTGGATAAAGCCTCCGGAGTTGACTACGAGAACGACGATAGCTTTATCAAGCGGATTACCATCGGGTCCAAACGCGATCTGCCCGCTTACACCCTGGATCGAGCGAGAGCCGGTGATCGAGCGGAGCGCGGTCGCCAGATCGGCCCCAGTGGTGGACTGCTTGCCACCCGTGAGTGCGCGGCGGCAGCCCTCCAACAGGGCCTGCATAGCATCATAAGAAAGGATAGTATCGTTGGAGGGACGCGTGAAACCATAGCCCTTATGTTGCTGCTGGGGATCGAACGCCTGGATATAGTCGTTGAAAAACGCTGGTTGCCTATTGCCAAGTCCCAGGTAACTCCATTCATCAGGGTAGGCAAAGGCGGTGAAATGCAGGCGATTGAAGCCTGTGCGCGAACCGTTATAGCCACCCAATTCATAGAGCGCATCGCCCCCCAGGACCTGCAACTGCGCAAACTGGCCGGAGGTCGGCAGGCTGGTCAGCAGGGGCGCGACATCGCTTGAGTAGCCCGAAAAGTAGATCAGGTCAGGGCTATGACTCAGCGCATCCTGCAAGAGGCCGGGCAACTGGCCAGATTTCCCTACGGTGTACTGTTCCTTAATCACAATTTTGCCGCCGCCTGCCAGGAACGGCCCGCTGAAGTCATCAGCCAGGCTACTGCTATAGGTATTAGCGGGATCATAGAAGAGCGCCACCTGTTTTGCGTGCAACTTCTGGGCGGCGTATTTCGCCGCCGCCGCACCCTGACCAACATTCGAGGGCGCGACGCGGAAGAAGTAAGGCGAGATACCATTTAGCGTATCGCTGGAAGCTGTCTGTGAAACCATCGGGATACCAGCGTGCGCCAGGTCACTGATAGCATCATGCGCGTAATCGCTGAAGGGCCATCCCATGACACCCACAACAGTGTTATCTGCTTTAGCAATCTTAGCAATCTGCTGCGCTACCGTCGTCGCGTAGGTTGCCTGGCTCCCCGCATTAGCGATCAACAGGCGCAGGCGCACCCCGGAGCCGGCGGCCGTATTAAACTCCTTTTGCGCGACATAAGCCCCCTGGAGATCATCGCGTCCAACGGTCACCGAGCTTCCTGTAAGCATCGTACCCACAACGAGGGTTACATAGAGGCTACCGGAGGCCAACACATTCTGATCCTCCTGGTAAATCAAGACCTCGGCATCGTTTGACTCCTGATTGATGGCTTGCCGCCAGAGCGAGACAGCGGCGGAGGTATCCTTGGCAGTGAAGCGTTCGGCTGCCAGCTTCTTGGATTGACCATCGGGGCGATTGGTGTCAAAGGCAAAGCTGCCATCGCTCACGCCGATGTACTCCGGATTCTGGCTATTGGTGACCGGAAAGGCGCCGAGGCCGTTCACGCTTATAGAAGGAGGCAGAGTTGGCGCGGGCTGCGTGGCCGTCGGTCCAGATGGTGTTCCACTGCCCGTCGTTGTGCCTTTGCGGCCATTCAAGTAGCCCAGCCCGGCATAGGCGATGACGGAGATAACCACAATGACCAGCACAAACAGGAGAAAGTTGAAGAACACATTATTCTTGCGAGCCGGCACAGGCTGGCCCGCGAGCATGCCTACCGGCCGGTAAGGGGCCTGGCGCGGTGCGGGCGCGGGGGTGGCAGATCGCGCAGTGGGGGGTATGGAGCGCGGCGCGGGCTGTTGCACTTTGCGCGCCGGTGGGGGCGCGGCGGCGGCCGCGACACCAGGTGTCTGCACAGCTTTCATAGGGCCGGAAGTACCCAGGATATAGGTACTGGTATCGCCCATGGTCCCGAAATGCTTCTGCAAAATCTCATCGATATCGCGCTTCATCTCCGCCGCGCTCTGGTAGCGCTGAGTGATATCATTCACCAGCGCGTGCGCGAGCACGCCCGCGATATCGGGCGTGAGCTTAGGGTTGAGCGAGCGCGCGGGCGGGTAGGTAAAGGGCGCATGTTCGCGGGGATCGCGGTTCGTCAGCAGATGATGCATGGTGGCTGCCAGGGCATAGAGATCTGAGCGAGGGTCAGCGTTGCCCTGGTACTGCTCCGGGGGCGCGTAGCCAGGGGTACCTAACGCTGAGGTCTGCTTCTTCTGCGCGTTACGCGCGACTTCGGCGCGCGCGATGCCGAAGTCCACCAGGTGCGCGCGCTTGTCTTTGGCGCCAATGATAATATTGGCTGGCTTCACATCGCGATGCACAATGGGGGGCTTCTGGTGCTCCAGGTAGTCCAATATATCGAGCAATTGCGATGCATAGGTCAGCACTTCGCGCTCTTCCATCGGCTTCTTGATACGCTCCAGGTGATCTTCCAGATTCTCGCCCTCCACGTACTCCTGCACCATGAAGTAGTGCGAGCCTTCCTGGAAGTGATCGGTGACGGTCGGGACAAGCGGATGGTCGATCAGCACCAGGGTTGAGACCTCACGCTTGAAGTTACGCACATCCTCCTGGAGCTGCGTGGGATCGGTGTTGTCAGAGATCAGCTCTTTGATAACCACGCGCTTGTCATCCAGGCGGCTATCTTCCGCCAACAAGGCGGCGCCCATGCCGCCCTGACCCAGAACTTTTTTGATGATATAGCGATCATGCTGTAAAAGCGAGCCGGGCTTGAGCGAACTCGAAGTGATCGGTGCTGGTGCCGGTGCGACGGCCGGCTGGCTCTGATTCTGCGCCGGGGAGCCGAGGGATCTACCGCAGTTGTTACAATAACGAACACCGGCGCGATTCTCAACCCCGCAATAAGGGCATTCCATCCTGTGCCTACCTTATCTAAGTTACGATGTCTTTAAAAATTGACCTTGAACTGACTCTATCTGGGTAAATCCCTGACCATTTACAAGCAAGATCACTACAGCTTTCCCTGCCGGATTACCGTCAGGTCCAAAGGCGATCTGCCCGCTGACGCCCTGAATAGAGTGCGTGCCTGTGATCGAGGCCAGCGCCTGCCGCAGGTCGTTTCCGGTAAAGGAATGCTTCCCTCCGGCAAGAGCGATTCTGCTGCCTTCCAACAAGGCTAGTGTAGCATCATATGAAAGCATAACATCATTATCAGGCCTTGTATAGCCATAGCCGCTGTGCTGACCACCAGGATTGAAGGCCTGGGGGTATGCCGCAAAGAAGCCCGGCTGCCGCGCGCCCTGCCTCAAAAAGCTCCACTCATCGGGATAGGCGAAAGTCGTAAAGTGCAGGCGTGTGAAGCCCGCGCGCGCGCTGGGAGGATAGCCGCCCAGTTCGTAGAGCGCATCGCCTCCCAGGATCTGCAACTGCGCAAACTGGCCGGAGGTCGGCAGGTTGACCAGCAGCGTCGAGATGTCGCTGGCATAGCCGGAAAAGTAGATCAGATCGGGGTTATGGTTCAAGGCATCCTGCAACTCCCCCTGCAAGGTTGCGGGCTTGCCGACAGTATACTGCTCCGTTACCAGGATGGTGCCGCCATTGGCCCTGTACTGTGCGCTGAAGTCGTCAGCGAGGCTCTTGCTATAGGAATCCACGGGATCAACGAAGAGCGCGAGCTTCTTCGAGTTGAGGTTATGTGTGGCATAGTTGGCGCCAAGAATGCCCTGGTGTTTGTTCGATGGGCACACGCGGAAAAAGTAGGGAGAGGCGCTATCCAGCAAGTCACTGGAGGCCGTCTCTGAAACCATGGGGAGATGGGCATTGGCAAGCGTCCTGACTACATTTTGCGTGCGCCCGCTGTAGGGCCAGCCCATCACACCCACGATGGTCGGATCGGCCTGTGCGGCCTCCACAATCTGCTGCGCTACGGCATTGGCATAGTTGCCGCTGCTGCCGGAGTTGGCGATGAGCAGGCGAACCTGCATCCCGCCGCCCAGCTTAAAGCCGCTATTATATTCCTTCTGAGCAACGTACGCGCCTTGCAGATCGTCGCGCCCGGTACCCACAACACCGGAGTCATTGCTCGTCAACATCGTCCCGACAACCAGCGTGATATAGGAACTGCCGGAGGCGAGGACATGTTGGTCCTCCTGGTAGATCAGCACCTCAGCGTCATTTGTATCGCCGGCTATAGCCGATTGCCAGAGCGTCTGGGCGCTGCCCACATCGCCCTCTTTGAGCCGGGCCGCCGCCTGTTGTTTTGTATTTCCATCAACGCGATTCGTATCAAAGGCCACCGAACCATCGCTGACACCGATATATTCTTTATAGCCGGTCTGCTTGTCGGTGACCTGGTAGGCGCCAATGCCATTCTTCAAGGCTGACGCCGGCGGCGTGATGGTCACAGCAGGCGTTGACGCGGGACCGCCAGGGCGACTGCGCAGGTAGGGCAGGGCAATGACGATACCGGCGACCACCAGCAGGACCACCAGCACCAGCAACAGGAGGTTGCGGCCGCTGCTCCCCCGGCGCCGGGGCGGCGGCGGACTATAGGCATTCAATGGTTGCAGGGGTGGTGACCAGGCATTGCCAGGCTGAGGATTAAAAGCCAGCGCTCCAGGTGGTGGCGGAGCCTGCTGTACCTGCGTGGGAGCACTGGCAAAACCTGGCACAAGCATTCCCATCGGTCCGGAGGTGCTGAGGGTATAGCTACCAAGATCTCCGGAGACCCCGTAGCGCTTGAGCAGGATATCGTCGATGTCGCGCTTCATGGCCGCCGCGCTCTGGTAGCGCTGGTTGACATCGCTGCTCAGGGCGCGATTGAGGACGCGTTCGACATCGGGTGAGACCTGGGGATTCAAGGTATGGGCCGGCGGATAGGCAAACGGCGGATGATTGCGGGGGTCGCGGTTCGTCAGGACATGATGCAGCGTCGCCGCCAGGGCATAGAGGTCTGAGCGGGGGTCGGCGTTGCCCTGGTACTGCTCCGGGGGCGCGTAGCCGGGGGTACCCAACGCCGAGGTCTGTCTCTTCTGCGCGTTGCGCGCCACGTCAGCGCGCGCGATGCCGAAGTCCACCAGGTGCGCGCGCTTGTCTTTGGCGCCGATGATAATGTTGGCCGGCTTGATATCACGATGAACGATAGGCGGCGTCTGCTGTTCCAGGTAGTCCAGGATATCAAGCAACTGGTCGGCGTAGATGAGCGCATCGCGCTCCCGCATTGGCTGGTTGTTACGATTCAAGAACTCTTCCAGGTTCTCGCCCTCCACGTACTCCTGCACCATAAAGTAGCGCGCGCCCTCCTGGAAGTTATCGGTGACATTGGGGATAAGAGGATGGTCGAGATGGGCCAGCATCGTCACTTCGCGCTTAAAATTGCGCACATCATCCTGGCGCGCGGCAGGATCGGTATGATCGGAAAGGAGTTCCTTGATGACCACGCGCTTGTCGTCCAGGCGATTATCGACGGCGAGCAGAGCCGCGCCCATGCCACCCTCGCCCAGAACCTTCTTAATGTCGTAGCGCCCACCCTGTAAACGAGTGCCCGGAGCCAGTGAGCGTCCGGCACTCGTAGCATTGCCCCCTGAAGTAACAACCGGCAGGGCCTTACCACAATTGTTACAATAGCGCACCCCTGGACGATTGTCAGTTCCACAATTAGGACATTCCATCTTTCATCCTGCCTTCCCTGACGCAACGGTTTGCACTCATGCTTCGCGTCGCCTCTCGATCTACCTGATCTTTAGCAGATTATACGCCGTTTCTTCTCTCTGGTCGAGATATATCCCTACCCAAATTATACGAATAGAGACGCGGGAAGTTCAATCCATAGAAATAACGCCAGAGGGCATGATGTAATAGGCGACCCATGGGTCGCCTATTACATCATGCCCTCTGGCGTTAGATTGCTAGATTACCGGCATATGTCACAGATGCTGGCAGCGAAGGGAGATGATACCAGGCGCAAAATGGTTAGCTTTTTGCAGGTATTCCTGCTCATTGCCTTCGATCATCAGCTTATGCATCACCACCACATCGCCATCAGGGAGAGGTTCGGCGGGTTGCAGGCAAAGTTCCATGATAGCGCAGCCGCGCTCATAGACCTTCACCAGGCCGCCAGATCCTGGAATGCGATAGGTACGATTATCGATTGAGGGACTGGATATTTCCAGGTAGCCGAACTTGATCAGTTGCTGGTACTGGTTCTCGGTCAGCATCTCACGCAGCAAGGCTTTGGCCCGGCTCTCCGCCGATAAATGTTCACTTACCGATTCGCGGAAGCGGCCCATGCCGCCTTCGGGAGACTGCGAAAGGTAGTAGATCGCCAGCAGCAGAAATAGCAGCCAGATACCCAGAAACAGGCTAAGGGTTTCTAACATAGCCGTGTCTTATGCCTCCCTCGTCGTCAACCTCCTACGACCCGTGGTACAACGACGATTTGCTCGGCTGTACGATCAAACTGTTCAATACGCTCTATAGGTTTACCAGGTTCTACTTTGAAAGCGGTCGCACCGCGCACGCGTTCTTCGTTGAAGATTCGCTCGGCCTCTCGGATAGCCGCCAGGGCCTCCGGGTCGTTCGTCTCTACTTTATTCAGATCCCAAGAGAGCCGGTCGTCGCCGCGACGGGACATGACCCGTAGCATTCCCAAAGTGTGTCTCCTTCTCTGTATAAGCTCACACCGAGCTACATCTTATGCCTCATGCATTCCACCCTCCCTGGCGGAATATCTAAAGATAAAATGAGCATAGCACGCTTTACCAACCTGAGTCAAGGGTAACGGATCTGTGTATTTACATATCATCTATGAAAGACCCCTACGACAACAAACAGGGCAGAGTGAAAGAGAATGTACTGCCTTCACCCGGTGTACTCTCGACGGTGATCTGGCCACCATGCAGTTCGACGATCATCTTGACGATGGCCAGACCCAGGCCCTGGCCGCTGACACGCCCGGCGTTGGGCTGGGTGACCTGGTAGAAACGCTCGAAGATGTGTTCGTGATACTCGGAGGGGATGCCACAGCCGGTATCATGGACCGTGACTAGAGCCATCTTCTCGTTCGTGTCCTGCTGGTCAAGTGAAGGGTCAGCATCGCTTATCCTGATGAAGGTGCTGGCAGAAATCGCGACGCCGCCGCCGGGGGGCGTGAAGCGCAAGGCATTGCTGAGGAGGTTGCGCAGCACCTGTTGGAGACGCACGGCATCGGCGTAGATAGGCGGGAAATCCGTCGCGATAGTCACAGAGATGCTCACATTATTATCGACTGCCATCAACTCAAGCTCCTCAACGGCGTTGGCCACAATCTCGCGCAGGCTAGTGATATCGCGGCTCAGGCGCAGGCGTCCGGAATCGGCACGGGAGATGAAGAGCAGGTCTTCGACCAGAGCATAGAGATTCTCGCTGCTGGCGCGCGCGCGCTGCACGAATTCGCGCTGCTGCGCATTGAGGTCGCCGGCGATACCCGCCAGGGCCAGATCGAGGTAACCATTAATGGCATTGAGCGGCGAGCGCAGTTCGTGGGTAATCATGGAGAGGAAGTTCGCCTTGATGCGCGTCGCGTCGCGAATGGCGGTCACATCGCGGGCGATCACCAGCGAGAAGGGTTTACTGACAGTCGTGACCGGGGTCACGCTGATCCCGATGGAGCGGGGGACGCTGTTGACATTGAGATCAATCTCGATATGGGGCAGCATCTGCTGCTGTTGAAGTGCGGCGCTCACCTGCTCAAGGTTGACGCGCGTCTCGACCGGGAGTTCCTCATCGGCATCGAAGAGTTCCATATACTCCATGCCTACCATCTGCTGCGGGTCCAGGCCAAAAATCTGTCCAAAGGCCGGGTTCACCTCGACAAAAGAGCCTGTGGCGCTCATAATCGCGATGCCATCCGAGCTTGCCTGCAAGACGGCGCGCAACTGCTCCTGGTCGCTGCGCACCTTCTGAAAGAGTTCCATGTTTTCCAGGGCTGCCGCCGCCATGTTGCTGAGGTTTCTGACCAGACGCAGCTCCTCGCTTGTAAAAGACTCGCGCCGTTGCAGAACGATGACCCCATAGAGCACGTTTTTTGAGACCAGGGGCGTGGTGATCTCCGCGACATCCGTCTCATCGCGCGAAGCCTTGACCATGGGATGGCGATGCACCCCGGCCCAGGCCGTTGCTGAGGTCTCATCATACAGGCTGATACACTCGCGCTGCACATCGGCGTTTGTCAGCACCTGATAGTTGCCCTCCTGGTTCTGCTGGGTGGGTTGTGACAGTTGTGACGGCTGCATCGGTGGTATTGGTTGCGGCGGCTGGATTGATTGTGACGGTTGAGCAGGGTTCTCCAATAGCTCCGCGACAGAGCAAAGCTGCTGGAGCTCTACATCATAGCTATAGATAGTGGCGCGCTGGCAGGGAACCAGGCGATAAGCATCCACCAGGATCGTGCGATAGAGCGCCTCAGACTCCAGGCGCGTGGTCAGATCTTGTGAGAGGTTGAGCAACATCTCAAGCTGGCTGGTCTGGCGCTGGGCGAGTTCGGCATGGCGGGCATTCATGATCGCCAGCACAGCCTGTTCAGCGAAAATCGTCAGCATCTGCAATTTGTCCTCGTCAAGGACCTCAACATCGGAACTGCTGGCGGTAAGAGTGCCGATAAAGTTACCGCTATCAATTAACGGCACGCATATGATCGAGCCTACCGGGCTGCGGCCCAGGCGCTTGAAGCGGGGATCGAGGCGGGCATCTTTGATGATTAAAGGCTGACGATTCTCGGCGACCCAGCCGGCCACGCCTTCGTTCAGTTGGAAGCGTGTCTGCCGCGTGCGGTGTCCGTTCTTCTGAATGGCGGCCCGCGTGATGAGCGCGCCATTTTGCATATCTGTGAGGGCAATGGAGCAACTATTGACATCAAGCAATGCGCCCGCGTTTTGTACAATTTTCTGGAGTACCCCGGTCAGTTCTTGCGATTCGCTCTCGGCCGGAGCTGCACCATTTATAGATTGCCTGTTATGCAAAGAAGGCATATGTGTCATATTAGTAGCCATTGACTTCCTTCTGCTCATGCGCTTATCCTGATACATCTTTACGATGGGAATTGATGATTGTCCTGTGAGGGATGCCCTGACAGAACATATTCCTATTTCATAATAATCGGCATAGGGGGCAAAAGTTTAAGGTCGAGAATGTGCCCTACGAACCATTATAGCAGAGGCAGTGTGAACAGTATACGTGCGCCGGCACCGGGAACATTTTCAGCGCGAATCTGGCCGCTATGGGCGGCGATGATCGCGCGCACAATCGCCAGGCCCAGGCCACTACCGCCGGTATCGGCCTGGCGGGCAGTATCGGCGCGATAGAAGCGATCAAACACACGAGGCAGTGCGGCGGTGGCGATGCCTTTGCCGGTATCGGTCACGGCGATGACGATCACATTGCCATAGGGCGCGGCATCAACCGTAACGGAGCCACCGGCCGGGGTATGGCGCAGGGCATTATCGCAGAGATTTGAGAAGACGCGTGACAGCATATCGGGGTCGGCCTGGATCAGCGGGAGATCATAAGGCATGCGGTTGCAAGGCTCTACATCGGCGCGTTCGAACTCAGGGGTAAGCACGGCCAGCACCTCATCGACAAGCACGGCCAGGCGCAACGGCGCGCGCTGGGGATGCAGCGCGCCGGCCTCCATCTTCGACATCATGTGCAAATCTCTGACCAGGCGGCGCAGGCGCAGGGTCTCGCGCACAATGATGCGACCCGTGGCCTCGTAGTCCTCGCGGCTGCTGTTCACGCCATCCACCAGCGAATCCCCCAGGCCCGCGATGGCCGTCAGAGGCGTCGCCAGGTCGTGAGTGATATTCATCAGCAGTTCGCGGCGCCAGATCTCCTGCCGGCGTAGTTCATCCACGTCCTGTTCGAGGCGGGAGGCCATCTCATTAAACGCGTTGGCCAGATCGCCCAGTTCGCCCTGCGCCCCGGTATTGACACGCTTAGCATAATTGCCGGAGGCCACGCCCCGCGCCGCCTCTGTCAACTTTGCCAGCGGGCGGGTGATGGTACTGGCGAACAGGATCGCGGCCAGCACTGCGGCCAGGGCTATAAACAGAGAGGTAACCAGGACCGAGCGGATCACCGTCGCCGCAAATGGCGGCACCGTATTCTCGACGGCCGAGCGCAGCGTCATGAACAGGACGCCAACGACCGGCGCGCCACTCTGGCCAGCGGCGAAGATCGGCTCTACCACAAAGGGGCGCGGGGTAGCCAGCGTGCCACCCGCGCCAATTTGGCTGACGGCTGGAGTGCCTTGCTGCCCCTGTGCCACCGCGTCGCGCACCCCAATGTAGTCTACCGTACGTATACCCGGATCGGTAGCCGCGAGGGCCGTCGACACGAAGGTCGCGCGGCCTGCGCCGATATTTGGGTAAACAAGCTGGCTGCGATGATTAAGGACGATGACCAGGTAATCTTCGCCTTGCAGGTGTTTCACAAACGGGTTGAGTGTGGCGGCGGCGGCCAGTGGGAGCCGGTTGCCATTCTGTCCATAAGCGGCTCCAATACGCTGCGCATTACTGGCGGCGAGGGTAGTGAGATTGGCACGCTGATCGGCATTATAGTAATAGAGCACCGAGACGATGACGATTACCGCCAGCAGCAGGGTTGCCAGTAGCGCCAGGAGCATCGAGCCTAGAGCCAGTTTCCAGCGTATGCTTTGCCACCAATGTGTGCGCATAGTTGTGTATCCTATTTCTGACGGCCACCAATATCAAATTTATAGCCGACGCGCCAGACGGTTTTGATATAGCGGCGTTCGGAATTGGTTTCTATTTTGCGGCGCAGGGCACTGATATGCACATCAATGATATGGCCATCGCCGAGGTAATCATAGCCCCAGACCTTGTTCATCAAGATTTCGCGCGTGAACACGCGATCGGGCGAGCGCGCGACCAGCGCCAGCAGGTCGAACTCAGTTGGCGTCAGAGCCGCCTCGACGCCATCCACCTCGACGCGGCGCGCGGGCAGGTCGATAGTGAGGCCAGGGAAGCGCAACACCTCGCCATCCTTCTGCGCCTGGGCGCCCGCGGCTCCCTGGTTCTGGCCAGGGCCGCGATTCTCGATGCGCCTCAAGATCGCGCGTACCCTGCTCACAAGCTCGCGTGGGCTGAAGGGCTTCACCAGGTAATCGTCGGCGCCCAGGTCCAGGCCACGAATGCGATCCTCCTCATCGCCGCGCGCCGTCAGCATCAGGATGGGGGTGGCGGACCACAGGCGAATGCGGCGGCAGACCTCGAAGCCGTCCAGTCCTGGCAGCATGATATCGAGAATCACCATGTCGGGTTGCTCACGCGCATGCAGCGCCAACCCATCGGCCGCGTCATGCGCGGCCACCACGGTAAAGCCCGCGTCCTTCAGATACAGATTGAGCAGATGCACAATGCCTTCTTCATCCTCGATAACAAGAATTTTCTGTGTCATGGTATTCTTTCAGGGCGCAGGCCTTGTCGGCGGGCAAGGAGAGCCGAAGCGGCGCCCGTACACGAAATCAGCCACGCATATCGCGTTGCCGCATTGTTGTTAATAGTACCATAAGGACTGGCGGGAAAAAATAGACTTTGGGGGCTGGGAGGGATATTTTTAAAATCTTGAGTAAAACTTGAGCTTTGGCTTAGAAATTCTTCACACTTAGGGCTTATGCTATGAATGTCGCACAAAGCGGCAAGTAGATGAAAGAGATTACAGAAAATCTAAGCTCTGTAGATAAGAAGGAGTTGACCAACATACTATGAAAAAGATTTTGATCATCGGAGGGGCGGCGGCCACACTGCTATTGAGCATCGTCTTCGGCGCTTTCTTCGCCGGCCCATTGCTGGCAATGGCGAGTGGCAACCAGGCGCAGACAACGGCGGCCGGGACTCCGACAACCAATACCTATTGTACGCAATACCTGCAAGACCTGGCGCAACGCCTGCACGTTTCGGTGGCCACGCTGCAACAGGACAAGCTGGCCACGAGCGAGGATGAAATAAACCAGTTGGTGAAGGATGGCAAGTTGACACAGAGCCAGGCCAACACCATCAAACAGCGCCTGGAGTCGCATAAGGCATGCACCGGCAAGGGCCAGGGAGCACGCTACGAGAATCTTGCTATCAGGCAGTTCATAAAGAAGTACCTGCCCGATATGACAAATCAGGTTGCCGTGGGTCTGCATACCACCAGTGCCCAGCTTGCCAGCGAACTGAAAGCGGGCAAGAGTCTCCAGGATATCGCGAAGGAGCATAACGTCACAGCAGCGCAGTTGCACACTCTTGTGATGAACGCCCTGCAAAGCGACCTGAACAAAGCGGTAAGCGCTGGTGACCTCACACAGCAGCAGGCAACCGCTTACACACAACTCTTGCAGAAGCATCCTGCGACGGTAGACCGCCTCCTGAACCAGCACTTCAAGGCTGGTCACGGTCACCCGAAAGCAGGCAAGTAGTTTAAGGGAGAAAGAAGGAAGGTAGCAGAATAATCCCCTCTTTTCTTTCCTTTCCCTCGGTCCCAAAGGTTGGTACGACTGGACCCGTACCAACCTTTTTTATTTGGCCAAGAGATGTAGGGGTGGTCCCGCGCGGGACCACCCCTACATCTCTT
>JBDTHH010000389.1:0-5854 GCA_039937055.1 Ktedonobacteraceae bacterium
GTAGACATCACCAACGCGCAGGCTAAACTGCTCCTCGCGCAGATGAAAGGGGAGCTGCGGCAGTCATCAAGCTCACTTCAGCAGGGAGCGAGCGCGGCGTTTTCGCAGGCACCAGGTGCCCCAGGTACACCACCGGGTGTGTCCTCTGGCCCACTGGCTTTCACAGGAGCCCCTGCAACCGAGATGGTTGTACCGGGCAACACAAGCGGAGGTAATACTAGCATCATGGGTAATATGGGTAGCGCGGGCAACTTCGGCGGAATGGGGAATCCGGGGCAGGCAATTGCTCCGGGAGGTCCGAATGGTGGGGGATCGGCCTCTCGAAAACGAATTACTGCGAGCCAGGTCACGGGCGTCTTGAGGCAGGCCCAGACCTTTCAGACCCAGGGTCGCTACAATGATGCCATCGACCTCTGCGAGCAGATTCTGGAGAGCGGGTTTGACCGGCCAGATGCGCGCTATTTCCTGGGCTGGCTCTATCAGGAGCAGCAGCGCTGGGATGACGCCATCCGGCAATTTCAGATGCTCTTGAACGATCCCGATTATGCGCTCTCGTGCTACTATGCGCTGGGCCAGTGTTATCGCGCGCGCGGCGACCTGCGCACAGCCACCGTCCATTTTGATGAGGCGGTTGATCGTGTGAACCTGGATGCGCTGACCGCCGAGGAGTCTGATCAGTTAGTGCAACTCTGCCAGGAAGCGGCGGAGGCGCATCGCATGCTGGGCGAGCAGGAGCAGGCGCTGACGGTGTATAACGCGCTGCTGGGCTTCCTGCGCAGCCGCGGCTGGAACGATAAGGTTGCCCAGGTTGAGTTTATGCTACAGCAGCTCCAGAACGCGCCTGTTCCACCTCAGCCAATGACGCCCCCGCCATCACCGCAGGCCGGAGCGACCTATGTGATGCCGCCTGAGATGAGACCCCAGCCGGCGCAGTCCTCGATGCCTGACGCGGCGACCATGATGTTCAACGTGGGCAGCCCACAGAGTATGCCTGCGCCACCTCCGGTTCAGCCGCCCATGCCTCCTATTGCGCCCGCTGCCCAGGGGCAGGGAGCCAACTCCATCGGAGAGCTACCCGATTGGCTAACGGGTATTCTGAACGAATCTGAGAAGTCCCAACCCAACAACCCGGTGGCGCCACCCGCGCCGAACATGGGAGCCATCGCGGCGGCTGAGACATCAATGATGAACCAGATCCCACCATCGCCGGTGGCGCCACCGCCATCGCCAGCGCAACCAGTATCAACATCCTGGCTTACTGACGATGCCAGAGCGGGCAACGCGACACGCATTATCCCGCCTGATCAGATGCTGCCAGCGCCCCCGCTTGCTCCGCCTGCCTCCGGGCCGCTGCCCCAGACGTATTCTGCCATGGCGGCCCCGGTTCAGCCCGCCCCTCCATTGCCAGTGCAGGCGTCGCCGGCGGAACTGCTCAACCCGATCCAGCAATACAGCCCCTCGATGAGGGAGACGAAGGATGGAGCCGAGGAACTCTTAAGCAAGATCGCGGGATCGGCCGGTAAGGATGAGTCGCTGCAACGCGTTGCCAAGGCTGTGCTGGCCAGCACAGCCTCGCTACCGGATGGCCTGCGTATGCAAGTCGTGCAGTCGATGCAGGATATCCAGCGCTATATAGAGCATGGCCTGCTCAACCCGGCCATCGATGAGTGCCTGCGCGTAATCGATATGGCGCCCCAGTACCTGGATGTTCACCAGGTGCTCTGCGAGATCTATGTGCGCCAGGGTAAGGTGGAGCAGGCGATCACCAAGTACGCCATCCTCATCGACACCTATATCGCCAATGGGCGGACCGATGACGCCATCGAAACCTACCGGCGCATCCTGCAATTGGAGCCGAACAACCTGACCTACCGCGTGCGCCTGATCAATCTGCTCTCCTCGCAGGGCAATAAAGAGGACCTGTTGCGCGAGCGCACGATGGCCGCGGAGTCTTACCTGCGCCTGGGCTACATGGATCGCGCGCTCACCGAGCTTGAGCAGGCGCTGCAGGAGAGTCCCACCAGCGTGCCAACGCGTCTGAACTATGCCCTGGCCCTGCAAAAGCTGGGGCGCACCCAGCAGGCCATGACCGAGTACCAACGCGTGCTCCAGGTAGACCCGCGCAATCTGGTGGCGCTGGTGCGCTGGAACATATTGATGATTACGGGTACCGGTTCCAGCCGCACTACCAACCTGGAGGTGCTGACGCGCATTCGCTGGCAACTGCGCGGCGAGGGCCAGCGCAAGTACGAGACGGTGGTGCGCGAGTATCAGCAGGCCGGGGAGATGCAGCCCAATAACGCTGATATCCACTTCGCGCTCGGGCAGGTCCACCAGCAGGCGGGCAACTTTGATAAGGCCGTGGATGAGTACCAGTTGGCCATGCGCGATAGCGTCGTCGAGGTGCTGGCACGCATCAGTATGGCACACTGCCTGCTGACTCAGGGCAAGCCGGAGTCAGCCATCCAGCAACTGGAGCAGGCGCTACAGACGGTGCGCCGTGCGCCCACGTCTATCGACCCGGCGATCTGGGCGGCGCGCCCGCGCGAGGAGGGCGAAGAGCACCAGGCGCCCGATGTCGAGATCTCGATGCTGCTGGCGAAAGCCTATCGGCGCGCCGGCAAAGAGGAGCAGATGGAGGCCGTGCTGCGCCGCGTGAAGCAGGCGACAGCCTACCAGGACGAGGTGTCCTCGGAACTGGCAGAGATTTCGGCGCGCCAGGGCGACGTAGATAGCGCGCTACAAGAGTACAGCGACCTTGTGCGCCACTACCTCAGCAAACGCCAGGGCGAGAACGCGTTGAATGTCTTGAATGAGATGGTGCGCATGGCCCCGCAGGACCCACGCGCGCACGCGGAACTGGCAGAGATCTACGTGAATCGCGGCCTGCTCGACGAGGGCGTCGCGGAACTGCGCCTGCTGGCCGATATTCAGGCGCGGCGCGGTCAGCCGACCGAGGCCTCCAAGGCCATCTGCCAGGTCGCGAACATCTATGCCGAAATGGGCAACAACGAGGATGCCCTTAGCAACTACCAGCGCAGCGTGGAACTCTCCCCCAACGATATGGACCTCTTGCGCGAGGTAGTGGGCTTCTGCTCACGTATCGGGCGCACCAGGGAGGCCACGCACTACCAGACGACCATCGCTCGCCACTACTTCGAGACCCAGCAGATCAAGGAATCGGTGGCGGCCCTGCAACAGTTGATCGCTATCGACCGCACTAACCTTGACGCGTACGACATGCTCGGCCAGACCTACCAGTCAGTTGGCGAGTACGAGCAGGCCAGCCGTGTCTACCGGAACCTGGCCAAGATCAGGCCCGACAGCTCCATCGCGCGCGAGCGCCTGGCGACGCTGCAAGAGCTACGGTCGCGCTAGGAAGCTGTGAGAGTAGCAGCACAAGTAAACAGGGAACGGCTTGCTGGCTGTTCCCTGTTTACTTGTGCTGCTATACTTGATCAAGCCCTGAGGTACGTATCGTTGCACTCACCCTGTGCGGAAAACAATACATTTGAGATGTATGTATAATAGAAAGGCAAGAATGTTATAATTTTCCTGCATGAAGTAGAACGAGGAAGAGCTATAATCACCGATTTGTAGGTGTGCAGAGAGACCGCGATGCATACAAATTGAGTCAAGGGAAAACGGTTAGTAAGGAACTTTAGCAAGAGATATACCTACCGCAGTTGAAGAGAGAGCTAACAAAGAATAAATGGAGTAAGCACACAAGAAGGAGAAGTTTACCGATCGTGATACCTACTCTTCTGCGCCTTGACCATTAGAAGGACGCTTGCTCAGTAGTCTCTTCCCGGTATAAGCCACTGAACTCCTTGCTCCACGACAAATGGTGCCCGGCTTTGCTCAGGCTGCCAGCCCGCTTTCAAGGCCCGTTGAATGATCCAGGCTGCATATTTGGGAGTATGAAGATACACTCTCCATGACTGTGAGTGTATCTCATCAAGACCAGGTGACATACCAGTCCGGAGCGGACCCCCACTCACAGGATCTTCCCAGCTAAGAAAAGAAACCTGAAGAGGACTGGCTTTCATCTGGAGCAGATAGGCAGTAAAATGATCATGACACTGCCATGGATTCGCGGGATCATGAGTTGCCACATAGCCTGGAACAAACTTCCAGAGATATATTTGACCATCAACCATAATCCGCCTGAGTTTCTTTTTCATTCCCCGTCTCTTTCCGGGCTGTTTACCTCCCTACTCTTCATGCCATGTCTGGCGCAATACGCGCACCCAGTTCTCGTGGGTGATCTTGCGCAGGGCCTCGTCGTCGTAGCCGTGCGCAGTCAGCGCCGCGATGAGTTTGGGCAGGCCGGTCACGTCGCCGATCTCGCACGAGATGAGCGTGCCGTCGAAGTCGGAGCCGAAGCCGACGCGGTCGATGCCCAGGCGTTCAACCAGGTAATCGATGTGCCGTACCATGAATTCGAGGGGCATGTTGGCATCGAGGGCGCCATCCGGGCGCGTGTCTGGCACGCTGAAGTTCAGGCCAACCATGCCATCTGAGGCTTTGATGGCGTCCAGTTGCTTATCGGTCAGGTTGCGCGTCCGGGGGCTGATGGCGTGTACATTCGAGTGCGTGGCCACCAGCGGGGCATCCGAGAGGCGAGCCACATCCCAGAAGCCCTGCTCGTTGAGGTGCGAGAGATCGAGCATGATGCCCAGGCGATTGCAGGCCCGCACCAGTTCGCGTCCGGCCGCGGTCAGCCCTGGACCCGTGTCGGGCGAGTGCGGATACCTGAAGGGCACACCGTGAGCGAAGGCGTTGGGGCGACTCCAGACGATACCGAGCGAGCGCAGGCCCATGCGATAGAAGCTCTCCAGTTCGCTCAGATCGGCGCTGATTGGCTCGGCCCCCTCGAAGTGCAACACCGCCGCCAGGATGCCTTCACGCAGGCACTGCATTAGCTCGTCGGCGCTGCGTACCACCCTGAGCTGGCCCTGCGACTCGGCCTCAAGCTGGAACAGCAGGTCGATCATCTCGCTGGCTACACGGCGAGCATACACGGGATCTATGGCGCCGGCCAGGGGTACCTCGTATCCTGTCGCCGTCATGGTCATTTGAGGAGGACCGTGGTGTGCCTCCTCTGAGGCCTCTGGGACGAAGATCGCGAAGAAGCCACCAGCAAAGCCTCCCTCACGCGCGCGTGGCAGATCGAGGTGTCCTGTGTCGCTGCGCACAAAGAAGCTGCGCTCACACCCACGCTCTGGTAGGTACAGGTTCAGCAATACGTCGTTATGGCCATCGAAGACTGGGAAAGCTTGCATGCGCTACACCTTTTCCTTCACGCTTTGAACCTTTTCTTTTTCCTTCGCACTCTGGCTGCGAGCCACGCGCTCTTGCTCCGCCTTCTTATGGGCGGTGTCGAGGCGCTTGCGGCGGATGTCCACGTATGTGCGCCACGTCCTATAGATCAGCGGGCGATAGACATAATCCTGGGTAGGTAGACAGAGGCGCGAGTAGCCACCGAAGCCGCGCTTGTACTCGTACACGCCCCACATCTCCTCGCCCGGCTCCAGGATTTCGGGGATGGCGCGGAAGTCGAAGAAGCTGCACCCCTGCTCTTTAGCCCATAGGAAGCAGCGATACTGTAGCAGGTACGTAGGCTTCAAGTTGCGCTTGTTGTTGGAGGAGGCACCGAACATATCCACGCACCAGTCACCGTAGCGCAGCAGCATTTTGGCCGCCACAGCCTCGCCCTCGTGCTCCGCCAGGTAGAGGATGCCGTGGCCCTGGCTGGCAAACTGGCGCAGCACCTCCTTATGGTAGTCTTTGGACAGCACCAGGAAGTCATCGCGCTCGCTGGTGATCTTGAGCAGTTCGTAGTAGCTATCGA
>JBDTHH010000390.1:0-3371 GCA_039937055.1 Ktedonobacteraceae bacterium
TCGTCGTCACGTCCGCCAGGTCCGCCTCCACAGCCTCGGCGCGTCCGCCCAGCGCGCGAATGGCCTGCACGACCTCATCGGCGCTCTTCGCCCGCATTGTATCGTACCGATCCAGTTCAGTCTCGCCCCCGGCATAGCGGCCCATCGGCGGCATGAGCAGGTAGTTAATGAGCACCGCCGCACCCTCGGCAGCAAAGGCTCTGGCGGTGGCGGCTCCAATCCCGTGATTGGCGCCGGTGATGAGGACGACTCTGTTGTGCAATCCAGTGTGTACCATGAGTGCTTCTCCTTTGTTTTGCTTGCGTAGTGTGTGCCATGCGAGGCAGCGTCATGGGTTTCCTGATATACACTGGACGAAGTAGCTAGCCGGCTATGGAACGTGTGGATGCAGGATGGAGCAAGGTGCCATGCGACAAAACAGGCTCTGGCCTATGTTATAATCTTCATGGACTGGTGTGTCTGGAGACACGACATGCAGCAGCACAGTTTCCCTGGCACGACTCCGTCAGTGAATATGCAGAATGCCCCTTGATGCTCTATTCTGCTAGAAGGGGATCTGCTTTCTTACCTTGAACCAGTGCCGCCCATGAAACTGCATGTCTCCTTGTGAAGTGAGGTTCTGAAGAGAAGTATAGAGTATCGGTGGTGTGAAATCAATAGCAGGAAAGCGATCAACTGGGCCATTCAAAAGTCACAGGCGCATCCCGGTTCGTGTAGGGGCGATGGGTTTGCCCATTGACTCCAACAAATTCATTGAGAAGGTGGATCATCTATCGTAGGGACCCGATTTATCGCGTCCTGCGCAATGTATTGCGCGAATCCGTTCCAGAGCCAGGTAAATATAGTCCCCCATACGCGCAATAAATTGCGCCGGACGCGATAAATAGGGTCCCTACGTAGGTAAAGGGGCTTATAGCCCCTACGCGAACCGGGATGCGCACGATGGAGCATGGTATGCACGACTTTTAAATGGTTCTGAGCGATCAATCGGAAGAGGAGGGCAAAGCCAATGTGGAACAATATTAACCTGGAGAGCAGCACCTGCTCGCAATGTTCCTTCTGTGGGCAAAGTCGAGATCAGGTCCAACGACTCATTGCAGGGCCAGGCGGTGTCTGTATTTGTAACGAATGTGTAGCTCTCTACCGGGAGCATATCGATAAGATCGCTGGAGAACCGATCTCAATGGAGAAACTCATGCAGGTGTGTCCCTCCTGCGGAAATCGCCCTCCTGCAAGCCATCGTTACTGCTATCAGTGTGGTTTTCACTTCACGCAGGAAACATAAGGAACCTTCCATGCGCCTTCCGCTCAAGCGTTACATCACATTACTTGCCGCGTATCTCAGGCCGCAGTGGGCCAGAGCGCTGCTGCTGGCGGTGTTGCTGTGTGGCAGCATTGGTTTGCAGTTGCTCAACCCGCAGATCCTTGCGTATTTCATTGATACGGCCCTTGGTGGTGGGGCCACATTGCCTCTGGTGCTGGCGGGCATAGCCTTCATCGGGATTGCGCTGCTGAACCAGGGGATTAGCGTGGCCAATACCTATTTCAGCGAGTATGTAGCCTGGACTGCGACCAACCAGTTGCGTACCGACCTGGTGGCGCATTGTCTCTCGCTGGACATGGGGTTTCACAAGGCGCACACGGCCGGCGAACTTATCGAGCGCATCGATGGGGATGTCGATCTGCTCTCCAACTTTTTCTCGGAGTTCGTGATTAACCTGCTCAGCAGCGCCTTGATGGTGGTGGGCGTGCTGCTGCTCTTCTTCCGCATTGACTGGCACCTGGGCCTGGTATTCACCGGCTTCTGCCTGCTGACCCTGAGCTTGTTGATGCTCATTCGTCGTCGCGCCCTGCCTTTCACGCTTGCCAATCGCCAGTGCAGCGCAGACTTTTTCGGTTTCCTGGGCGAGCAGCTCGTGGGAACCGAGGACGTGCGCGCGAACGGCGCCACATCCTGGGTCATGCGCCGCTTCTATGCGTTGCTGCGCTCCTGGCTACCTATCTATCGGAAATATCTCATCTTAGGGACCCTGCTCGGTCTTACCGCGATAACTATGTTTAACATCGCGGGGGCGCTGGCGGTCGGGCTGGGCGCGTACCTGTTAGGGATGCGGGCTATCACTATCGGTACCGTCTACCTGCTGTTTGCCTACACGGATATGCTTTCTCAGCCGCTCCGACAGATCATGGTGCAGTTGCAGGATCTACAGCAGGCTGAGGCCTGTATTCAACGGATCGACAGCTTGCTGCATACCGCACCTGCCATTGTCGATGGCGTCGGGACTCCGCTGCCGCCTGGTGCGCTCTCCGTGGAGTTCCGCAATGTGTCGTTCGGCTACGTGGCGGGTGAGCCGGTGATCCATGACCTGGCGTTCACACTACAGCCTGGCAAGGTACTGGGCGTGTTGGGACGCACTGGTAGTGGCAAGACTACCCTGGCGCGCCTGTTGTTCCGGCTGTATGATCCCCAGGCCGGCGAGGTCCGTGTGGGCGATGTTCCGGTATGTATGGCACGCCTGCGCGACCTGCGTGGGCGTATCGCCATGGTCACACAGGACGTGCAGATTTTCCGGGCCTCGCTGCGCGATAATCTGGCCTTCTTCAATCGCACGCTCTCCGATGCGCGCCTTATCGAGGTGCTTGACGATGTGGGCCTCTCTGCCTGGTATCGCGCGCTGCCTGGAGGTCTGGATACCGAGCTGGGTTCCGAGGGTCAGGGCATATCCGCTGGCGAGGCGCAGTTGCTGGCCTTCGCGCGCGTCTTCCTCAGTGATCCGGGTCTGGTGATCCTCGATGAAGCCTCGTCGCGCCTTGATCCCGCCACTGAGCAGCTTATCGAGCGCGCGGTGAGCAAGCTCTTCGCGGGCCGGACCGCCATTGTGATCGCGCATCGCCTGGCAACGGTGCAGCGCGCCGATGAGATCCTGGTGCTGGAAGATGGCCGCCTGCTCGAACATGGTAGCCGGGAGAGCCTGGCGAGCGCACCAGGCTCGCGTTTTGCCCACCTGCTCCAGACGGGCTTAGAGGAGGTACATGCATGAAGACCTGGCGCTTCCTCTGGCATGTGATTCGCTACCAGCCGTGGCTGTATGGCATTGATGCGCTGGGAGTGATCGTGTTCCAGCAATTTCGTATAGTCTTTGGACTGATCCTTCAGGCGTCCTTTAACGTGCTGGCCAGGGATACGCGCCTGAGTCCCACGCTCTGGCTGCTCCTCGCGTTACTGGTGGTAGCCGCGCTGGTACGCTTTCTCGGCTACCTGGGCGCGGAGTTCGCCTATGTGCTGAACCGCTTTAGCATTAGCGCGTTGCTGCGTCGCAACATGCTCAAGCATATTCTGGAGCAGCCGGGGGCGCGTGCTTTGCCGGATT
>JBDTHH010000391.1:0-4761 GCA_039937055.1 Ktedonobacteraceae bacterium
GACGGCATCACGATCTCGTCGGCGAACAGGCGGGCTTGTCAACCGCGCCCCTACATGTCATGCCCCTGATTGTATCTCGCACCGCTACCTTGTTTTGGTCCTGCCCCGGTCGTTATATAAACCGTGCGAGAGCACTATCCTACTGTCGGCCCCTGCAATGATCTGCCCTGCAAGACATGCCAGAGCAGCTTGCCATCGCTGGCGCGCATAGCATACACACCATCACCGGTCTGGAAGTAGGCGTTGTTATTCATGAGCACGAGCCGCGCAATGCCCTCGGCAACCGATTTGTGCCAGTGCCAGCGTAGAGAGCCATTGCCCGTATTCAAAGCCCAAACATCGGTATATTCGATAATATCCCGCTTCTGTAGCACTACTGGTATACCTGCGATAGCATTCCGCTTCTGTAATGCTCCTGAAGTAACTACCGTCGCTGGGACTACATACCCTTGAAACGAGTTGCTGACATAGATCATTCCATAGCCTACAGTGATCTGCCCTGAAATAGCACCTATCTGTTTGTGCCAGAGGAGAGAGTCATCACTGATACGATATGCATCCATGTCTCCCTTCTCTGTCAGAATGTACAACATATGTCCGGCCGCCGCGAAGTCCTCCCACTGAATGTTTAGCGAGTGCAGGAGATGACCATCGCTGACTCGCAGCACATCTATACCGCTCCTGCCTCCCGCCACCGGGATATACACCTTGCCATTCGTTACGACCAGCGATTGCGAGTTAAACTGGTGCGCCGTATCGTGCCAGATGACCGCACCATCGCTGGCCCGCAACGCGTAAAAGCCGTCGGCAAAGCCGTAGATTACACCTTGATCCTCGCGCAATACGACGACATTACATGGGTTGCTTGTGGGCAGCACCACTGTGTTGTTATTCACGACCCGAGGTCCTGGATGTGTGCATGCCAGCACCTTTTTGTGCCAGAGTACAACTCCATCGCGTGTGCGCAGCGCGTACCAATTTCCATCCATGGTCCCCAGGTAGATCACGCCATTGTAGGCCACGATGTTCGGCCCCGGAAACGAGTTTGTCGCTTCCGCTCCACTCCCCAGGCTGGTATGCCAGAGCGGCGCGCCATCGCTGGCCCGCAATGCATAAACGGAACCATCATAGGCAGGGAAGTAGACGCCGCCATCCGCTACCGCCGGGTCACCTGTGAGCTTATGGCCGATCCTTTGCTGCCAGAGCACCGCGCCTGTCTTCGCATCCAGTTCGTACGCAATACTATTCGCACTATCTATATTCACATAGACATGCGCATTCGGGTTTTCCGGACCGGCAGTGTCAACATCTCCCAATCTTCCAGGGGCGCCATTCGCCGGGGTGTTCCCCATGCCGGGATGGCGCGCCGCGAAGAGCAGCAGGAAGCTGCCCACCAGCACGCCCACGAAGAGCACCGCCGCGCTGAGGCTCACGAGTCGCCCGAAACGCACACGACGTGGCGGCTGGCGGGGATGTCCCGGCAATACTGTCACCTCTCCGCTCCAGGGAAGGGCCTCTTGCTCCTGCCTTGCATTCCTGTCCTGGATAGTTTTCATAGATGTCACAACTCCTTTTTGTATGCTTTTCGCCGGCACTCTGCCGCCATCCTCAAACACCAGATCTGGAAGCGGCGCAACCGCTGGAAGTCCCAGGATCAGCGCGTCCATCTCCCGATAAGCTACCTGTGTGGCGGCACACGCGGCGCAAGAGGTAAGATGTTCACGCAGGGCGATCCATTCAGCCTGCGAGAGATCGGCGCGCTGCGCGGCGGCAAGCGACTCGGCCCACTCGCGACAAGGAGCCTGCATGCCGGCTATTTCTCGATCCTTCATCTGCTCTCTCCCTTCGTGCGGAGATATAACTGGCGAAATTGCTCGCGCCCCCGGCTGACGTAGGCGCTAACGCTCTTCTCACTGATCTCCAATAATTCTGCTATCTCGCGCTGTGAGAACCCCCCGACCAGTTGCAACAGCAGGCAGACCTGGTACTGCGAGGGCAAGCATCCGAGTACCTGCCTGACACACTCGGCCTCGCCCGCGCGCTCCTCTGGCCCGGCCACACTCAGTAGATCGCTGCCGCTGTCCTCTTCGTAGTCGCGCCAGGGAAGCCAGCGAATCACCCGTTCGTGGCGCAGGTGTGAGCGCGCTGTATTGGTGGCGATGCGATACAACCAGGCTTTGAAGTAGAGGTCACCCCGCACCTTCGGCAAACTTTGCCAGGCCCGCAAAAACGTTTCCTGGGCAAGGTCGCGCCCGGTGTCATCGTTCCCCACGAGGCGTGCAAGATAGGTACAGATCTGGGCGTTGTAGCAGTGGAACAGGACCCCGAAGGCCCTGCCATCCCCCTGTCGTGCAAGCTCTACTGCGTCCGCGATCTCCTGTTGCTGCTTGTCTGCGAAGCCGTAATGGAGAGCCTGAAACATACGCGCCTCCCCTCTCTGCATTATTCGGTCTACCACTAGAACGCCTGGGGGCCGCCAAACCCTGTACGCCCACGACACTATAGAAATCTCCTTCGCCCTTCGTAGTTGCGCGATTTATCGCGCGGGGCTACCATGACGACCAGGTCACCTCCCGCGCGATTTATCGCGCAGCTACTGCTCTGTCAAGGTTCATGGCACGGGTGAGATGGCCCCAACCCGCGTAGGGATGCGGCTTGCCGCATCCGGGTCAGGCATCCCTTGTGGGGCCTGTGGGGCCTCCTCCCAGCCACCCGGATGCGGCAAGCCGAATCCCTACGCGGGAAGAGCAATGAACCTTGACAGAGCACTACGAAGGTGGGCGGCTTTTCTATAGCCCTGGTATGCACCGCTATAACCCGACAGAAGGATGCCTCGTAGTAAAGAACCGCAGATAAAATGGAAGAACCGCAGTATGAAGATGGATCGCCGCCCTAACAACTTACCCGCGCAGCTTAGCTCTTTCGTTGGACGCGAGCAGGAGCTTGCCGACGCTACGGCGTTCTTACACCGTGACGATGTACGCTTGCTAACCCTCACCGGACCAGGAGGGGTCGGCAAGACGCGCCTGGCCCTGCATATCGCTACTCACATGCAGCAGGATTTTGCCAGTGGCGTCTACTTCGTCTCCCTCGCCGCCCTCGACGAGACTGAGTTAGTCCTGCCCACAATTGCTCAGGTGCTGGAGATTAAAGAACCGAACATGGATGCTGTGCTCGGTCGGCGCCAGTCCTACTTGCAAAAGAAACATATATTGCTCATCCTGGATAATTTTGAACAGGTGGTGAGTGCCGCGCCCAGCATTACTGAACTCCTGCTTAGCTGTCCCCTCCTGAAGATCCTCGTCACCAGTCGCACAGTGCTGCATCTGCGTGGCGAACAGGAATTCCCCGTCCCGCCCCTCTCTCTGCCCGATATTTCGAAGCCAGGAGAACTCGAAGCGTTCACCCGCTCCAGCGCGGTCGCGCTATTTTGCCAGCGGGCCCGGGGGGTCAAGCCTGATTTCCGCTTAACGCTGGCCAACGCGCCTGCTGTCCTGGCAATCTGCCAGCGCCTCGATGGTCTGCCCCTGGCGCTTGAACTGGCCGCGGCGCGTGTCAAACTTCTTCCTCCCCAGGCCCTGCTGGATCGTCTTATGCAGAGACAATCCGTGTTGACAAACCAGATGCTCGATGTGCCCGCCCGTCACCGCACGCTGCAACTGACGATCAAATGGAGCTATGATCTGTTAAATAGTGATGAGCAGGCGCTGTTCAGGCACCTCTCAGTCTTCGTGGGCGGTTTCTCTCTGGAGGCCGCGCAAAGCGTCTGCCAGGCACTCGCCGATGGCGCGTTCGACTGGCTGGACGGGATCACTTCGCTGCTGGATAAGAGTTTGCTCCAGCAGCGCGAGCTACCGGGAGGAGAAGCGCGCCTGTCCTACTTAGAGACCATCCGCGAGTTCGGGCTGGAATGCCTGGTGGAAGCCGGAGAGGCAGCGGCAGCCCAGCAGGCTCATGCACACTATTGCTGCCACTTTGCCGAAACATTGGAGCCGACGCTCTTCGACGCAGAGCAGGGGAAGAGCTTTGATCTGCTGGAGCGGGAGCATGAGAATATGCGCGCCGCCCTGCGCTGGTTAATGGAAGCCGGGGCACGCGAAGAGGCGCTGCGCCTGGGAGTCGCGCTGGCCCGCTTCTGGGGAGTACGCGGGCATGTGGCGGAGGGACGGCAGTGGTTGCAGAGCGCGCTGGCGCGCTCCGGCCAGCTTGCGCCGCTGACGCGAGCCAGGGCGCTGAGTTGGGCCGGCTGGTTCGCAGTACTCCAGCGCGAACCAGTCAACGCTGTGGCGTCGGGCCAGGAGAGCCTGGCGCTCTTCCGGACGCTGGATGATGTGCAGGGCATAGCGCTCGCCTTGCATCGTCTTGGCCTGGCACACTGGTATCAGGGGCAGGATAGAGAGGCGCTCGTCTTGCTTGAAGAGAGCGTTGCGCGCTCGCGAGGGATCGGAGATCAACGCGGAGTGGCCTACTCGTTGATGGCCCTGGGCAGGCTCGCCCTGGGTCAAAGGATGCCAGATCAAGTACGTGCATGGCTGGAAGAGGCCCTGGCCCTCTTTCTGTATAAGTGGCAGCAGGAAGAAGCCGCTCTTGTAGCGGCTACTATCCCGACTCTAGCTAATTGAGGTACTGTCTCTGACTCACTTCACGCGACAGAGGAGCGGGCGCCCCCCCAACCGCGTAGGGATCCGGCTTGCCGCATCCGTGTCACAGGCCCTTGGGCCTGGCTCGCCCGCCCTCGCAAGCGAGGCCGCCAGGCGGATG
>JBDTHH010000392.1:0-16409 GCA_039937055.1 Ktedonobacteraceae bacterium
AAGAGATGTAGGGGTGGTCCCGCGCGGGACCACCCCTACATCTCTTGATTCCTCCCGGTCGCTTAGTGGGCCTCGACGCGGGGCATCTGGCTTTTTATCCAGCGCTGGAGGTCATCGCCGCTCTCAAAGGAGACGATGAGGGCATAGCGTGGCTCCGGGCCTGGATGCCAGGCAGCGTGCCAGAGCCGCTGGGAGTCGATGACGATCTGGCGATTGCGCGGCATCGAAATACGCGACTCTGTCGAGGGATCATCCTTATTCTCGCGCAAAATCATGTACGAGTTGGGATCGTCGGTGAGTTGCAGCCAGGCGCGCACCACCCAGCCCTGACCATCGGGGTTCAAGCGGTTATTGTCATCAAGATGCAGGTTGCGGGCCGCCTCTTCATTAGTATTGGGATTGAGCTTGATGATGCGCACGCGGCCATAATTGGCGCCGACGTTCTTGGTCCACTGCACCAGCGTGGGGCACTTCTCCGCATTCTGGGTCCATATGCCGTCCTTATCCGGCTTGCCATGGTCCCAGAAGCCGGCGCACTCCATCTCCCCACGCGCGGACGCAATCGGCGCGAAGTTGGTATCGCCGCCGCTCTTCCAGTCCATATATTCGAGGCCCATCCATTCCTTTTCAGGAACCGGGGGACCATCGTAATCGCGTAGGACAGCAAAACCTTTCTCAGCAAGCGTGTCAAGTTTGAGATGCATCAATTTACTCCTTACATCAACCGTTTCTTCAGAAGAAATAGAATACCGACAGCGGGAAGTCGGGAGTCGCTGCCAGTATCCTGACCATGCCGGGGAAGTCCTTTGCGGAACTCTCCGTGCCACCCTTACACGCGTTGAAGCATTTCTGCTCTCCACATGAAGGGTATCTCCATTGTATCATAGGTATCTGGCAGCCGGTAGATATTATATAATCTGGCAGGTGCTGCGATATTGACATAGTGGTGATAATAAGGTAGCTAGAGGAATTTTTTACACGAATTATCGATGACGCATATTATGGCTGGTGAGAGTGCAGAGCAGCATACATATAACTCGCTCACCACACTATGTTCACCCAGGAGGTATTTGACGCATGTACAACGATCCCAATCAGCCACAGATGCCACCACCATACCAGTTTCCGCCCCCCCCGCCTTATGAGCAGACGCCGCCTTATGGACAGCCTGCGACAGAGTATGGAGGACAGCCGCCGTACCAGCCAACACAGTACGCGCCCCCACCGGTCCCCGGCTATGGCGCGCCGCCTCCACAACCCAAGAAGTCGCTGCGCTGGCTCTGGATCACGCTAGCCGTAGTTGGAGGCCTGCTGGTGCTCGCTTGCGGCGGTTGCGGGCTATCCCTGTACATCATCGGGAGCCGGGCAGCCAGCACTGTTGGGCCAACATTCGCGGCTACAGAATACTACCAGGGCCTGAAAGACCACAGCTATACGCTGTCCTACGTACAACTAGCTAACAATGCCACTATCCAGGGACAATCCATCACGACGCCGGACGAATTGACGCAATTAGCGCAAAACGCTGATACGCAGAACGGCCCGATTACCAGCTATCATATTGTGCCTAACACAAGCGACCCCAACTCAGGCTCAATCACAGTGACGGTCACGCGCAATGGAAGTCCTTACGACGTTCACCTCACAATGACGCAGGTTGGAGGCACCTGGAAGATCTCACAGGCGGATGGCATCTAATGCTCTGTCAAGCTTCAATCGCTGGCTTAGAACATGGCGCCCCGCGCGGGGCGCCATGTTCTAAGCCAGCGATTGAAGCTTGACAGGAATAGGTAGACCTAGCGGGACTGGTACTGGTAACTGGGCTGACCGAACATCACACGCTGCTGACCACGCTGGCCTAAGAGCAGGTACAGGAAGGGACCCAGGAAGGGGAGCGCCCAGACAATGACCAGCCAGAGCACTGTGCCAGAAGGCGAATGGCCATCTTCCAGGATCATGAACGTCTCAATGATATGACCAACGACGGGTACAAACACACATATCAAAAACAGTAACGAGTTGAATACACAACCGCGATTTCCTGACATTGAAAAACTCCTCATGTAAAGCGCGATTCAGAGTAGCCTCTGAAGCCAGCGCATATATTTTCCGTATCTATGTAAATATACGGGTGAGTAGCTTTCTCAGTTGCAATGCGCGGCATATCTGTAGGGCGGAGCTTGCCTCGCCCTACAGATACACGAGGCGGCGAACCCCGTTCCCTCCGCGGCATCCGCTGATATCAGCGCGTCAGGAAGCGTCTGGCGACGCGCATGGCCAGTGGGCGATAGACGCGCTCGTAGCAGCCAAGGAAGCGTACGACTTCGCCACCCCAGCCACGTTTGAAGCGGTAGACACCGGCCATAGCTTCATCCTCGTCGTCGGTATCGGGAATACCCCAGAAATCATAGGAGGTGGCGCCCCTTTGCCTGGCCTGGCGAATGGCCTCCCATTGCAGCAGGTGATTGGGCATGTATTGCCGGTACTCATTGCTCGACGCGCCATAGAGGTAGATGGCCTGCTTTGGCATGAAGGTCACGAAGATGCCGGCCAGCAGTTGGCCTTCGTATTCTGCCAGCAACAGGCGGCCCTGGTCACGGGGAGCGAGGATCAGCCAGGCGCGCAGGTAGTAGTCCAGCGTGTGGATACCAAACTCGTCACGCGTGCTCGTCGTCTGCATGAGCGCGTACCATGCGCGCACATCATCGAGCGTCTGCGCCTCGCGAACCGTCACACCGCGTTTGGCGGCGAGCCGCACATTGTAGCGCCATTTCTCCTTCATCCCGGCCAGCAATGCATCCTCACCGGGAGTCAGATCGAGCATAATTGTGCGTGAGGGCTGGATGGGATGCACAGGTCGAAAGCGCATGGCCTCTACCTGCTTGACGATGTGGTCGCTCCCTTCGGAGCCGATGACCTGCGGCAGCTCCATCCACAGGGCCAGCGCGCCACGCCAGCGCAGGTACGGATGGAGCTGCGCGAAGAGCGCATCGCGTTGGGCGGGCTGCGACCAATCGAGCAGCGGGCCCTTGGGGATGTAGGCCAGGTGGCCGACCTGGCGTGGCACACGGGCCGCGACCCGCTGCAAGACCTGAGCGGCGGCAACCATGCACCGCTGTTCCGTATCCCAGAGCGCCAGGCGCAGGGGATGCCAGCTCGCGTCAGCCTTCAGTTCGCCCCAGCCCCAACTCTGCAATATATGCCCATCTGGATGTTCAGCGACAAAGCCATCCCATTGCTTGCGGTCCTTGACCGGCCTCAACATATAACGCGACGACATCGCGATAGTTCTCCTATCAAACAGAGATTTTACATAGAGATTTGCTTCATGGGTCACTATCATATCATAGACCGTCGCGTAGCGTACAGGGCACAGGCAAGCGGCGCCCCTACACGAAATCAGGTTCTCCTGCCAGGCATAGGCCTGGAATGGTATCTCCCTTTTCGTGTAGGGGCGCCGCTTGCCTGCGCCCGGCTTTAGCCGCCATTGTAGGTGTTCGAGACGATGACATCATCGAAGTAGATGGAGCCGACGGCGCTATCGTAGAGCATCAGCCGGTCGTAGTATTGCGCCATTGAGAGGTCGTCGTCAACGGTGCCGATGGATGTGCCGTTGAGCCAGACCTGGGCGTGTCCCGTGCTCGTGGCATTCAACTCAAGTTCGAGACTGTACCAGGTATCGCTGCTAATGGCATTCTGCGAGGAATAGACGGCGAAGAGCGTGTGCGCGCCATTCCAGAAGTAGATGTCCAGGCCATGGCGGTTAGCATTGTAGTCTACCTCCCAGACGTTATTGCCGTTGGCATTGCGACCGATCATCAGGACTGTGCCGCCGGTTTGAGCCGCGACCCTGAAGGAGAGGCGCGTAAACGTGTGGACCTGGCCTCCACCGGCGAGCGTTGTGCTCAGGTACGCATCCTGGCCAGCAGTGTTTGTGAAGGCCACCGCGTGGCTGCCACTATTGACCACGCCGGTTTCGACGGTCCTGTTCCCACTGCCCGACAGGTTCCAATGACTGAGGTCGCCGCCCTCGAAACCATCCTGGAAGTAGGCCTGCGACGTGATGCCAGTGCCTGTGAGCGCTACGCTCTGCGGGCTGTCCGCCGCGTTATCGCCGATGGTCACACCGGCGGCGCGACTGCCGTTCGCTGTGGGTGTGAACGTGACGGTGATCGTACACGAGGCGCCTGGAGCCAGCGTGCTCGGACTCTGCGGGCAATTATTGGTCTGGTTGAAATCACCCGTGTTTGCTCCGCTCAAGGCGACGCTGCCGATGGTCAGCGGGGCCGTGCCGGTGTTAGTCAGCTTGATCGTCTGGGCGCTGCTGGTCGAGTTCAGGTTCTGGTTGCCAAAACTCAGGCTCGCCGGACTGAGACTGGCAGCGGGCGCGGCTGTGACGCCGGTGCCGCTGAGCGCCGCGTTCTGCGGGCTGTCGGCGGCGTTATCGGTAACGGCTACACTGGCGCTACGACTGCCGTTGGCGGTGGGCGTGAAGGTGACGGTGATCGTACACGAGGCGCCTGGAGCCAGCGTGCTCGGACTCTGCGGGCAATTGTTGGTCTGATTGAAATCGCCAGTGTTTGTCCCTGTGAGCGCGATATTGCTAATCGTCAGGGGTGCCCCGCCGCTATCCGTGACTTTGAGCGTGCGCGTTGTACTGGTTGAGTGTACGTTCTGGCTGCCGAAATCCAGGCTTGCCGGGTTCAGGCTGACCCTGGCCACAGGTGTTGTCCCGCTACCAGCAAGAGTCGCGCTCTGCGAGCTGTTTGGCGCATCGTCGGTGACAACCACGCTGGCGGCGCGACTGCCGGTGGCAGTTGGCGCAAATGTGGCCGTGATCGTGCAGGCTGCGCCTGGGGCCAGGGCGTTCGAACCCTGCGGGCAATCATTGCTTTGCGTGAAGTCGCCGGTATTCGTGCCGTTCAAGGCAATACTACTGATATGCAGCGCGGAGTTGCCGGTGTTGGTGAGCTTCAGCGTTTGAGCCGCGCTGGTTGAATGTACATCCTGGCTGCCGAAATTCAGGCTTGCCGGGTTCAGGGCCGCGCCTGGAGCTGTGAGAACCAGGCCGTTATAGCTGTTCGAGACGATGACATCATCGAAGTAGATCGAGCCAGCGGCGCTATCAAACAGCATCAGCCGGGCATAGGGCTGCGCCATCGAGAGGTCATCATCAACGGTGCCGATAGATGTACCGTTGAGCCAGACCTGGGCGTGTCCTGTGCTGGTCTCGTTCATCTGCAGTTCGAGACTGTACCAGGTATCGGTGCTGATCACATTCTGCGAGGTGTAGACGCCGAAGAGCGTGCGCGCGCCATTCCAGAAGTAGATGTCCAGGCCGTGACGGTTGGTATCATAATCCACCTCCCAGACATTCGTGCCGCTGGCATTGCGCGCCAGGGCCAGCATCGTCCCCTGGGTCGTTGATTTTGCGACACGGAAGTAGAAACGGGTGAAGGTCTGCGCCTGGGCGGCTGGCAGCGCTGTATACTCGTAGCCGTATTGGCCGCTCGTATTGGTGAAGGCCGCGGCTCTGGAGCCGGTATTGACCACGCTGGACTGCGCACTCCGGGTCCCATTGCTATCACTGCTGGGCAGGTTCCAGTTGCTGAAGTCGCCGCTCTCGAAACCATCGTTAAAGTAGACCGCCGGCGTGACACCTGTACCAGTGAGCGCGAGGCTCTGCGGGCTACCGGTGGCATTATCGCTGATGGTCACGCTGGCGGCGCGAGCGCCGTTGGCTGTGGGGGCGAAGGTGACCTTGATAGTGCAGAAAGCATTGGGAGCCAGGGTATTGGCGTTCTGCGGACAATCATTGGTCTGGCTGAAGTCGGCCGCGTTCGTCCCACTGAGGGCGATGCCGCTGACGGTGAGCGGGCCGGTGCCGGTATTGGTTAGCACGACGGCCTGGGACGCGCTGGCCGAATTCAGACTCTGGTTGCCGAAGCTCAGGCTGGTTGGAGTCAGGCTGATACCAGGTACAGGGGTAAACCCGGTGCCGCTGAGACCTGCGCTCTGAGGGCTATTCGGTGAGCCATCGGTGATGGTGACGCTGGCGCTGCGAGTGCCATTGGCCGTGGGCGTGAAGGTGACCGTAATCGTGCAATAGGCGCCTCCCGCCAGTGTGCCCGGACTCTGTGGGCAATTACTCGTCTGGCTGAAGTCGCCAGCGTTCGTTCCAGTGAGCGCGATACTGCTGATCGTTAAAGCGATTGTGCTGTTATTGGTCAGGGTGAGCGTCTGAGCGGCGCTGGTCGCATTCACGTTCTGGTTGCCGAAGCTCAGGGTATCGGGACTCAGGCTGACACCTGGCAGGGCGCCGCTGGTGAAGTTATTCAGGATATTAGCGGTCGCCCTCTGAATGCCAGCGTTGGCTGAGGTGTTTCCCTGGGAGTTATCGAGGCCCCAACTCCACTCGATGGTACCGGCGGCGAAGACTCTGGCGCCACTGGGCGCGGTGTAGAGGGTAGCATTTGAGTGCGAGTTGCCCAGGCCGCAGCAGGCCACCACGGGAGAGTTCCCCAGGACCACGAGTCCAGGCGGGGTCGCGCCGTTGTTATAGACTTTGTCGTACTCGTAGCCCACGATGCCCGGCACCGATGAGCCGTTCACAAACCCGGTCCCGGCATACACCCAGCTCGATGCGTTCTGCACCACAAAGGGGTAGCTCTGATCTACCTGCTCCTCGTACATTACCCCGAGGAGACCGTTTTCCGGCAGGTTGACCGTGGGGTCGCGCCAGTAAGTAGTGACGATAGCATTATTCTTATGCCACATGGGATCGGGACCCGGACCTGGCACCGTGTCATCGGTAGCGAAATCTTTGTAGCCCACCTCAACGCGGTCGGCGGCGCCAGCGGCGTTGGCCTCGAAGCGGATCTGCCAGTAGACGGAGTTGGCAGAGAAGAAGGCCACATTGACGCCCGCGCTGATGGCGTTCTGCACATTATCGCGCATGCCTTTCGACCAGTACTCGTCATGGCCGACTGAGAGAAACGCCTTGTGGTTGGTCAGGGGATTGACATTGGTATCGGTATCGACATCGGTCGTATAGGTGACATCGTAGCCCTGCGATTCCATCCAGCGCACGAACTTATACTCGTAGAAGAAGTAATGGCCGGCGCCGTTGCTGTCGCCTGGATTAAAGGGGCGGTCGAACGAGACCTTCATGGCGTGAGGGTAGGGATAGATCTTGCCGTCTGTATTGTTGTTATACAGGCTGGTGCCGCCCCAGGTATTATAGGCCTGGTAGGTTGTGACGCTGGTCTGAAAGACGAGGCCCTCGTGGCCGCCATCGTTGCGCACAACGAAGAAAATGAAACTCTGCTTGCCGTTAGCGGCAGTGAGCTTCGCCAGGTAGACACCGGTCACCCAATCGGAGGGGATCGTCAGCGTCGTCGTCTTTGTCCAGTTGCACACCACGATGCCTAATTTGGGGTCGGGCGTTGGCATGGCCTGGTGGACGCCGGGAAAGCTGCCGAGAGAGGTTATTTTGCGCGCTCCCACGCCCCCGTACCACCCTGTGCGGAAAATGTCGATGCTCACACTGGCAGTCGTGGTGGTCACGAAGAAGTCGATGGACTCGCCGTGCGTGACGCTGATTTTTGAACCATAGCCGGATATAAGATCGGGCACCAGGTCGGAACTGAAATCGTTCCAGCCAGGAGTGCCCGGTTTACTATTCTCAACCTGGATAGGATTCGGAGTGCTGGCAGATGCCGTTGCGGGGTTCAATGCAGTGGTATTCTGCGCGAAGGCAGCCATTGGTACAAGCTGTGACCCAAACATCGCCAGTATACAGAGGAGAGCCAGGAGCAGGCCCAAAGGGGACCTGGCTAATTGCGTAAGTCTGCGTTGTAACTTCATGATCTTTTCCTCTCCGATATCCTCCAGACGCCACATCGCCATTCGTATGTAGACATATCCAAACTCTAACATCCACAGGTGCTCATCGTGTATTTTTCAGGGTGAGAAATGGTAGCGAAAATCACGTCGAGGTAGCGGTCCATCGCAACTTGCGATATGCTAGGTCACAATGAAGCAAGCTATCGTTCCCAATGAGGTGCAGCAGACAATGAAAGAAATCGATAAAAGGCATAAGCTTGACGAGGAAGTATTTTCCTATCGTGCGACGAAAGACGGCAAAGTATTTCTTTTCTGGCACCGGAAACAGATAAAAATCTTGAAGGGGCTGGCCGCGCAAGAATTCCTGGAGGACATCAGCGATGCGGAGACCAAAGAGGCACAATTGCTCATGGCGAGGATTACGGGGAACTTCAAGCATGGGAATGAGCGCTCGTCATAGAGAAGAGTTTCATTTTTCAAGAAAAAGTACACTCCATTCGTGTGTGATATACTGAGAGCAACAGCAGAAAGCGGGCAGGTAGAGCTTGCTCTCTCCTGTGACGCGATCACCGGTATCTCCTTTTCCTTTCTCCTGTGCCAGAGGAACTCCAGATATCGTATGCCACACATCCATGGCTGCAGGATGCATGTGAGCGAAAACGTATTGCGGAAGAACACATGGAGCAGGAACAGCGCGTGCTGAAAGCAGTATATTGAGAAAGGCAGGCAGGAGCATGGAAATCAATGCGGACGGAACCTTTTTTCAGGAAGGCGACCGCGTGCGCCTCAAACGCACAGGCGAGACCGGGCGGATCAACGCCATCGATGGGGGAGTAGTCTATGTGCTCATGGATAAAACCGACGAGTCCAGGCTTTTTTCAGCCTTCGTTGATGAGGATGCGTCCATCGAGCTCATTACGGCAGAATAGGGACGAGGCAGAACGCGCCAGGAGCCAATACGGTAAGACAGCGGGGCAGAGGGGAAGGAGAGAAGGTCGCCTTCCCCTTTTACAGAGAGAGCAAGGAGCATTGTATGAGCAACAGAGCATTTGAAGTAGGCGACCGGGTCCGTGTGATAGAGAGTCTATTTCAGCGTGAGGCGGCGAGTATCGATGGAGCTATCGGCACTGTCAGGTCAGTTGATAAGGACAGGCGGCGTACCGAGCCATATTACATCTACTATATTGAGTTGCCAGGAGAAGCCAAGCTGATAGATTTTGAATATCGAGAACTGGAGTTAGTCTCTCCCGCGAACGTGTAGCGTGACGAGTAGGGAGAAACATGCACAAGACGTAGGGGCGCCGTTTACAAGCCCGCCTGGCAAGCCGATCCGCGATGTCTGCGCGGGCTCTTGTAAACGGCGCCCCTACGTCTTGTGCGCTTTCTTCTCGGACAGATGAACGCCGTGGAAAGCGCTCCGAAAAAAACCTACCCCTACGCCTGTGAGGCAAGCCGCCCCTACTCGACATCCATGCGATAAATGCTATAATAGCGGGTAGCAGGTTGGCAGTACAACCTGAGAACTAAAAGCGTATACTCGCAGCTCTATAAGAGGGGCGGGAGTCTCTCTGATATATGAGGAGGCAACGGGTGAAAATAGTGGTCCTTGGGTGTGGTCGTGTTGGCTCAACACTGGCCACCATGATGGATCGTGAAGGGCATGAAGTTTCGGTGGTCGACTACAGCAGCGATGCCTTCCAACGCCTCGATCCAGGCTTTGGAGGCGAGACGGTGGTGGGCAACGGTGTTGATGAAGACGTGCTGATCCGCGCGGGTATCAAGGAAGCTGATGCCTTTGCAGCGGTAACCAATGGTGACAATCGTAATATCATGGCCAGCCAGATCGCCAAAGAGATCTTCCATGTCAAGAAGGTTGTATGTCGCATCTACGATCCCATGCGCCAGAGCACCTATAACGAGCTGGGACTCGAAACCATCTGTCCTACGCTAATAGGCGCGCAGATGATATCGGACGCACTTCTTAGCAGGAAGCAAGGGGCGAGCGACGAGAAGAGATAAATAAAGAGGAAACGTATGTATATCATCATTGGAGGTGGCGGTGATATCGGCTACTACCTCACGAAAAGTCTCCTTGGTCATGGTCACGAGGTATTGTTGCTCGAAAAGAGCGCTGGTCGTTACCAGACACTCAGCGAGGAGTTAGGGCAATCGGTCCTTCGTGGGGATGCCTGCGAGGCGCGCGTCATGGATGAAGCAGGGGCCAAGCGCGCAGATGTGATCATCGCCGTGACAGGTGAGGACGACGATAACCTGGTGATCTGCCAGATGGCTAAGAGGCGTTTCAACGTGAATCGGACCATTGCCCGCCTGAACAATCCGAAGCACGAAGAGATCTTCCGGCGGCTGGGCATCGACATCACCGTCAGCCCCACCAAGGCCATTCTCTCGCTGATCGAATCAGAGCTGCCAACGTCGCGTTTTGTGTCACTGATGAAACTGCGCAAGGCGGGCCTGGACTTTGTAGAGATGCGCATTCCACCGGATTCAGCGAGCGTGGGCAAGACGCTGCGCGATATCAACCTGCCGCGCAACAGTAACCTGGCACTCATCGTGCGCAACAACGAGCTGATCATTCCCAACGCGGAGACCGTGGTGATGGCCAACGACGAAGTGTATGCAGTCGTCAGTCCCGAGGGGGAAGAGGCGCTCAGCAGGGCCTTCGGCACGCTTGACTAGCCTCCAACGCATCATTCCTCCTCGTCTATCAAAGACGCCTGTGGCTGCTGCTCATAGGTATCGGGAACGGGGCGTAACAGATCAAGCTGCTCCATCTTCTCATGCATATCGATCCCTTTAAAGAAGGGAGCAGCCGCCACCTTGCGTTCACCGGCAGGCGCGGCGTTTTTCGTCTCCTCCACGATGGAGCCGCTGAACAGGCGCGGGCGGCGGAATACCCAGGGTCTACGCCTTTGTGCCAGCATCTCATCCGGTGTCTCCCCTTTGACCACCGAACGATAGAGGCTGGCGATGACGACCCACAGGGCCGCGACAACGGGGGTGGCCAGCAGAGCACCGAAGGGACCAAACAACTGCACGCCGACGATCAGGGCCAGGATAGAGGCCACCGGATGCAGGCCAACGGCGTGACCGACGATACGTGGCCCCAGGATATTGCTCTCGACCTGCTGAATAATGATGAAGTAGGCCATGACATAGAAGGTGCGCGGGAAAGGGTCGGGCAAGAGCAGCGAGACCAGGATCGCCGGGAGCGAGGCCAGCGCGGGCCCCACCATCGGAATCGTCTCAAAGAGAAAGGCCAGCACCCCAATGATCAGCGCGTAATCCCTCAGACCCAGCCAGGGAATCAGGCCACACCCCGCACCAGCCAGCACCGCGATAATCACCGCCAGGGAAAGCTGCCCGCGAATGTAGTTGCCGACCACGCGATTGAGCGCATCCTCAAACATGAGCAAGTGGGGTAGGGAGCCTTTGGGAGCAATGCTGAGAATACTATCCCGGATATGTCTGCCATCCAGCGTCAGGTAGAAGCTCATCACGGTGATCAGCAAGATATTCAGCAGGGCATCGGTCAGAGTCAGAATGATAGTCAGCACATTGCTCACCATAGCCTGCGCGAAGCCGGTAGCCTGGCCCTCGATCTGTCCCAGCGCCTTATTGATCGTGTCTTGCGGGATACCCTGCTGCACCAGAAAATTCTGGGTCTTTGCCGACAGGTCTGGCAAGGCGTTCGCATAGGTCACGATGGTATCAGAGAACGCCTGTACCTGTTTGATGAGCGTGAAGACCAGCGCATAGCCAATGCCGACCAGGGTCACCATGACGATGATATAGACGATGATCGTAGCCAGGGAGCGAGGCACTTTCCAGCCTTCAAGCAGGTTCACCAGCGGCGAGAGGAGGAATGCGACCGCCATCGCTAAGAGTAGCAGGACAATAGCATGCACAAACTGTCCTGTAATGGCCCAGCCGGCCCAGAGAAGAATACCGATACAGACGATACTAATCAGAGTATCCCGCACACGCTGCCAGTTCACTCGCGCCATACCTTTTTGCTCCTTGGATAGCATCAGACAGTTTCCATGTCTATTATGATGGGTTTCAGCGGAAAGCACAAGCCATTGACCCGTGGTACCCAGGGTTTTCGAAAGTCGCCCATCCTTCGTAGCTACGAAGGAGAAGTTGATTTCTTAGTCTCACTATCCTAGAAAGGGGAGATATTTCTTCGCAACCTTTTCTGTGTAGATGAAAGACTCGTAGGACAGCTTTGTACAATGATGAAACTTTTTATAGAGGGGTGGCGTTCTCTTTTGGAGAACATTTTCAGCAGGCCTGCTCCTGCGCCAAATAGCGCCCTATAGCCCCGACAGTACATTCGTGTGACCCGGTGTAACAGGTGTTAATAACATTTACCAGAACCGTCTATATAGGATGTTAGCATATTCAAATCGATTGAGGACGTGCCCATGAATGCGACTCTTGTAGTAACCCAAGCCATCTTAACCTGGACACTCCTTGGGATCTTACTCACCTGGATGACGGTATTCGCTATCTTAGCATTCCGTCCTGACCCATCTAAAAATCCTGTACCCGATGAATTTTCAACGGCGCCCGGACCTCTCGGCGTCTCAACAGCGCCCAGGCTGCGGGCAGTAGGCGCTCACCAGCCCTTACAAACGGCAGTAGTCGCAACCCGCAGCCACGATTCCTGAACACAGGGCCGGGCATCCCCTAACGCAGGCCCGGCGTCCCGTAGGGCGAGGCAAGCCACGCGCTACGGGACGCCGGTGACACGATCTATTACTTAAAAGCCAGGGAAGCCCATGCGAGGCTTCCCTGGCTTTTGTGAGTTTGCCGTGAGAACAGACGGCTATCTTGTGAGCGAACTGTGATTGTGTACACGTATTCTAAGAATAGTAGGAATCGGCTTGCGACCTGTAAGTGCATGTGGTTGCAGCATCTATCCGTTCCACCACCCTATCCTCTTACACCTGATGAATCCAGGACAGATGGATGGCTTGATAGTTCTGGTAGAATATGCTCAATAGGTTCATAAGAGTACATGAGAGGGTGTCTCTTTGCCGAGAGACATCCTCTGGATTCTTTGCTCCTTCGCATAGGGGCAATAGAGCTTGAAAGGCAGGATATTATGTTCAAACGCATCTTAGTGCCCCTGGATGGGTCAACGCGGGCTGAGCGCGCCATACCGGCGGCCGCACGCATAGCACGGGCAACCGGTGGCACAATCGTATTACTGCGGGTGGTCAATCCGCCGGTCGATTACACAGTCTCCCTGGTACAGCCAGCGCTATTGACAGAGCCCGGCATGGAAGCAGAGATAGCCGAGGCAAACCGGTATCTGGCCGACCTGGTTGAGACGGTTCTGCCTAAGACCATCGACATCAAAACAGAGGTGATCTCCGGCGCAGTCACGCCAACGATTCTAGGGACCATCGAGGAGCAGCAGATCGACTTGATGGTGATATGCAGCCATGCCAACACAGGCATCAAGCGCTGGATACTGGGCAGTGTGGCACAGAAGGTGGCGCGGCATGGCCCTGTACCGGTGCTGGTACTGCGCGAGGATGGCACGGTCCCAACAGCAGGCGCATCCCCGGATACCACACACCCGTTCCGTATCCTGGTAGGACTCGATGGCTCTGCTCTGGCCGAGGCAGCCCTGGAGCCCGCCGCCCAGCTTGCCGCAGTGTTTGCTGCGCCCGCCGAGGGCGCGCTGCACCTGGTTCGCGTACTGCATCTATCTCCCGTGAAGGCGGGGGAGCACACCCATGACTCCGAGGTAACCAGGCAGGGACAGATGGACGCTAAAGCCTACCTTGACGCGATTGAGCAGCGGTTGCATGAGGGAATGCTCGCTGGTCTGCATCTCCAGGTTACCTCTTCCACTGTGCTTGATGCCGATATAGCGGGCACGATCATCAAAGTAGCGGAGACGGGCGAAAGCACCGAAGGCACCGGTCTGTTTGTCGGCTGCGACATGATTGCGATGGCAACACACGGCAGAAGCGGCTTACAGCGCTGGACGCTGGGTAGCATCACCGAGCACGTGCTTGGCACAACGAGGCTCCCGATGTTGATCGTGCATCCCCAGACGACCACGACCAGAGACGAAGAGAGGGCCGGAGGCGAGGCGGTTGAGAGCGAGAGGGCCGCGTGGACATCCTTGTTCTAGACAAACGAGAAGGGGTAGGGGAGACCATTCCAGAAGGGGAGCAAACCGTTTATTTGTTCATCGGGATAGGCCGTCTACAAGCAAACGAAGAAAGATACTCTACTCAGAAAGCAGGCAATTAGCCCCGTTCTGGAATGGTCTCCCTTTCCTACTAAAAAAGGAGCAAATCTTTGGTCAAAAATGCGAATTCACGAGGCGTTAACCGGTTCTCCTTTTCCAATCCTGGAAACCCTCCCCACCTGAAGCAGATGCGCAGGTAGTCGACGAAGGTGGTGTCATGTGGTTCACCAAACAAAGGAACATCAAAAGCCCTACTTGGTAAGAGCATGTAGTATGGACCCGATCCACTGTAGCGATATTTGAAATACTTATCTGGTGCGAGAGGCAGCATTGGCTCTTCCTCCCAGGTTCCATCCTCCAGTGGCAAAGCCACCATCTGAAGCACCAATGTCGTTGCATACACAAAAAGCGGATCAAGGCTGCTTCCATACGCACGGTCAAAGACGCGACCAGGCGATGAGGGGAACAAGCCAACCAAATTGACACTTCCCACTTCTTCATACCAACATTTGAGAGAGAGTGGTAACGGCCCGACACGTTGTTCCAATGTGTTGACCTGTTGCCATATTTCTGGCGTAGGTGCTTGGTACACAGGAGCTTCCCGCTCCCAATAGGCTTTGTCCTTAAGACTTTCAAAACGGCCCTCACCAAAGAGATATCCCATGTCCTGGAGGTGAGACAGCAGGAGTTCGATATTATATCGGACCCGCTTCATGAGGGTTCTCATGACCAGAAGGGCCTCCTCATAAAGGGGGGGGTCAGCAATCCTGTCTTGCATGCTCAACAATTCATTATACACATCCTGATACAAACCTTGTTGATACTGATCGTACCATCCTGCCATAGCTGATCCTTCTCTTTCAAGTATCTCTCTGCTGACTTCCATTCACCATGTTTGCATTTTTTGGAAAGGATAGCAAGAAAGGACACCATGTGGTACCAAACAGATGAATAAAAAAGCCTGAAACCATGAGGTGTCCATGCCACAATCTATTATATGTCTGGATGAAGCAGTATACCACTTCGGGGAGCATTTCCGCTCGATGTTTCCCACGCCTTCATACCTCTCTGTTGTAACTCTACTGCTGGTACTGATGAAGTACGATAACAAGCACACACTGAGCAAGGTAGGCAAGCCTTCTAGTCTGAGGAGACCATTCTAAAACGGGACGAACTGCTGAGGTTTTCATGACTCACGGTATGCCCATCTGAGAACAGGGATCCTTTCAACGAGAGAAGCACATCCATTTGCCCCCGTTTTGGAATGGTCTCGTGATACTACAAAAAAGCTGGCCGGCTTTCAGATTTGAAAGCCGGCCAGCCTTGCTTCAACGCGGTTGGGTCAAAGCTGCTACTTTTCCACTCTCTCCGCTTCCACTACCTCTACCTTTTCTTTCGTGGTTGGCACCGTTGCGACCGGAGTTACTTCAGCCTCTTTCGTGCGGGCCAGCGAGCCGGTCCAGGGCGTACCCAGCAGGGGGAGCAGCCAGCGGTCGACACCGTAGTAGCCGGCGATCCTCCAGGCAAGCACCAGGAACAGGGCCAGGCCGCCGATGATCGGATTGATGCTTACCGCGCCTGCCAGCAGGAAGTTCAGGTTCATGAACACTCCAAAGAAGGCGGCGATGCCGGTCAAGACACCGAAGATCAGACCGAGGCCGACAAGAACCTCACCAAAGGTGACGACGTAGGAAAGAAAGCCAGCGTTTGGCAGGATAAAGGTCTGTAAGAAGCTGGCATACCAGCTCTGCACGGCCGCATGCGGGCCGCTGGCCTGCGCAATAGCGCCCATAATGAAGCCATGAAGCTGAACCCCGTCATGGCCGGTGAAGACCCAGGGGCTGCCTGTGCTCTGACCGAACGAGCCGATATCAATCGAGTGCCCCGTCAGTTTGTCAATACCTGCGACCAGCCATTGATATCCTACATAGAGACGCACTATAAGCCAGAGCCAGGCCATACGCGTGTCCGCGAACAAGAACCTGGCAATGGGAGGCTCCCCAATCTGTGTGGCCGATTGTGGTTGAATGGCTGTGAATGTACGCATTGTTTGTCTCCTCTAGATAAATGCAGTTCCTCTCTTTTGCGAGAGGCGCTTAACAGATTTACTATTCCTTACATTCTGTACTGTATAGAGGATAAGCTCTTTGCGTCACAGCACGATCCCACCAAGGAGACATAGCATCACAGCGAGATCACAGACGGCCATGACGGAGGCACACAAGGGATAGGGGTTTTGCAGGCGCGTGGAGGGATAAGAGGCAATGAGACGAAAGAGGCAGGAGGGGTAGGGGCGCGGTTGACAAGCCCGCCTGTTCGCCGACGAGATCAT
>JBDTHH010000393.1:0-5347 GCA_039937055.1 Ktedonobacteraceae bacterium
CGCCCGCCCCGATTGGTCCCACCGGAAACTCGATGCCGGTCAGGTTAGCACCTGTATAGTTGGTGGTTGATCCACGGGCGAAGAGATCCTGGTAGGGGCCGGTATAGGCCAGGTTCTGCTCAGACTCCGTGCCGTCCGTCCCCATTGCCGACACTGCATAGAAATGTGCCAGGTTGGCATCCACTGAGGTATCCACATAGCTCGTCGTTGTCACGAGGGAACTGTTCAGGCGCGTATAGCCACTGGTCTGGCTCGTCGAACGATAGACATTGTAGCCCGCGATGCCTGCTTCCGGCACTGGGTGCCAGCTAACAGCTACTGAGGTAGTGTTACGCGTTGTAGCCAGCCCCTGGGGCGTCACGGGGGCGTTGGCACGCACGTCGTCGAGCGTCACATGGCCCCACCCGGCAGTCGAATTGTCGACAACCTTGAAGAAGATGGTCTGCCCGATATACGCGGAAAGGTTCAGCGTCTCATATTGCAGGATTTCATCGTTGTTACCCTGGGCCTTTGCCACTTCACGGCAGTTGTAAGGTTGCGCGGTATCGACGACGCACGCGGCCACATAGGTCGATGGCGAGTTGCCACCACCAATAAGCATCGACGCGCTTGGATGCGTGAGCGTGAACTGTGGTGACACAATCACGCCGGTATAGCCATCGTTGAATGAGCCATCCGGCGCTTCAAGAGTTGAGAGGAAATAGGTACCCTCTTTGTCATAGAGGAGCGTTGAGCGGTTATGGAAATACGCGCGATTGGTGATGAGTTGACCGAAAGAACCGGCGACTACCTGCCATCCCTGGAGCGTGCCATCTTCAAAGCCCCAATAGACAGAGCTGGCGGCAGCATGTGCGGTTTTGGACTGCATGATCCCGCCGCTGATAAAGCAGGCCAGAATTACGAGGGAACAAATTGACCACTGCAGGATCTTATGCCGTATGCTCCGTCTCCTACAGGAAAAGGGGAAAGCTCCACTGACAATCATCGAAAGATTCCTTTCTCCAGTGAAGGAAGAGAAAAGCTTTTCTCCTAAAAGGGTGGTGCTTGTACTGACAGCCATGGAAATAAGAAAGGCTTTTCAGGTCCAATAGTTTGCCACTACGGGGAGTATAGAGTAAAAAGAACCAGATTGTCAAGGATAATTTGCTCTATTTGAAAAGCCTTTCATAATTTTGTGCGTTTATGCTTATAGGTTTGAAAGGCTTTTCAGAAGGGTAATGTCCAGTGCAAAGGAGTCACAGCGCGCAATGGGGTGCATAGGGGCTCAGGAGACAACGAAGCACTCCATGTTCCCGATGACTATTTTTGGGGGGAGCTGAAGCATGAACTAACTATTACAGCGGCCCAATGCGACGACAGTGATAGTTCCATACGTTTCTAAAAAACCTGGTTTCGTTAAAAACTTTCTCGCGTTTTCCCGCTATTTGCTCATCGGGTGTCCAGCTAAAGGCCTGTCCAGATGCGGAAGCCAGTAGTTGAACCTGGCTGGCGCGCTCTAAATTGATGGCTGAGACGATGGCTTTATAGATAGTATCGCCTGCTACTACAATGCCGTGATTGACCAGGTAGCAAGCAATACTGTCACCTAACGTGCTGGCGACTGCCTCTCCCAGTTCGCGTGTCGTGATGAGGTCCGAGGTACGTGTGAAACGCGGGACATCGGGCGGCGTAAACTGCGCTCCTTCGTGTGAGACGGCATGTAATGGCTGTCCTGTAGCGGCAAAGGCAATCGAATAGATGGGGTGGGTATGCACGACACTGGTAATGTCGGGTCTGGCTCTGAAAATCTCAGCATGGATAGGGAACTCAACGTGACGTGGCAGGTCACCCTCGACAACATTCCCATCCAGGTCAATACGAATCAGCGTCTCTGGCGTGATTTCGTCCAGGCCTATAGCCGATGGTTTCATCCAAAAGGTCTCAGCGCCTGCCTCGCGGTACGTTACATGGCCGTAGACGGTATCGTTCTGGCCGTTGGCTGCCAGTATGCGACAGGCGTAAGCCAGCTCACGACGCACCTGTAGACTCTCTTCTGAGAAAACTGCCATCACGATGCCTTGCCCTTTCTTATCGCAACTACGCTTACTTTCCTCTAAAGTGTTCGTTTCATCTCCAGCAGGATAACATTTCAAGCGACCTGTGTCAAGAAGTATCCTGGCTTCCCGCAAATTACCCATGCTGTTCAGGCTTGACAGCGATGGCTTTGGTAGGGTATCCTCTCCCCAAGAAAAAATATCCTGTTACGCAAAAGGTCTCATGGAAAGTGGAATGGGCTGCTGCTAATTTCTGATGAGAGGTACAATCAGACCTGCTCACAAGGCTCGTGAAAGGATGGCAGGCTATGCATCAGGGTCGCATCCCTTTCCTGGTTATTGGGGGTGGCATCGGCGGCCTTACGGCTGCCCTGGCGCTCTCACAAAAAGGCTACCCGGTCCACCTGATCGAGAGGGCCGCAGAGTTCGGCGAGATTGGCGCCGGTATTCAGATTGCTCCCAACGGTTCGCGTATGCTCGACGCCCTCGGCGTCCTCGACAGGATACAGACATATGCCGTCTATCCCCAACGGCTCATCCTGGTGGATGCCCTCTCTGGTAACCTCCTCACAACATTGGACTTCGGTGAAAATTTCCAGCGCGCCTATACGTATCGCTATCTGGTGATGCATCGCAGTGATTTGCTTACCATCCTACTGGACGCTTGCCAGCAGAGCGCTGCCATCACCTTAGAAACGAATCGCGAGGTTGTTGCCGTCGAAGATCTGGGCGACGGTGCTCTGGTTACCTGTGCGGATGGCTCGACGTATGCATGCGCTGCCCTGATTGGAGCCGATGGACTCAAGTCCGTCGTTCGCAAGTACGTGATTGGTGACGGTGATCCGGTCTGCGCGGAGTTTGTGGCCTACCGTGGCGCGATTCCAATGGAAGAGGTCATTGAGTCCGCCGGGATGGACACCATTCGCTACTGGATTGGGCCGAACCTGCATCTCATCCAGTATCCGCTGCGCCGCGGTGAACTCTATAATCAGGTTGCCGTGTTCAAAAGCCAGCGCTACCGTGCGGATGCTGACGATTGGGGTACCGAGGATGAATTGGAAGAGCACTTTGCCAGCACGGACGAGAGTGTGAGAAAAGCTCTGGCCAGGGTGAAACGCGACAGGCGCTGGCCCCTCTACGACCGGCTTCCCAGCGACAACTGGACGCGCCATCACATCACCCTGCTCGGCGATTCAGCCCATCCGATGCTCCAGCACATCGCCCAGGGAGCGTGCCAGGCTCTGGAGGATGCCGTGGGCCTGGCTGACATGCTTGCCAGCTATCAAGGAGATGTCAGCCAGGCCTTCCTCGCGTATCAGGCGGAGCGCATCCCGCGCACGGCTCGTGTGCAGCGTTCGGCCCGCCTCTTCGGTGATATCATTCATAGTGATGGCCTCACCGCGATGCTGCGCAATGCGCTGCTTTCGGGGCGCGCGCCTGACGATTATACCTATACTGACTGGTTCTACGGGTACCAGCCTGAGAGGAAGGAGACCATTAATGGGCATTGACATGAGCCATACATACACGGTAGAGGTCGGCTATGATGAGTTTTGTGGCGCGCTCGCGGCACGCGATCTCAAGCCGCTCTGGAAGATTGCCAAACAACTGATGCCCGAAGTTCCGCTTCCCACGACCCACGCCTGGCTCTGGAAGTGGGACGATGTGCTGCCGCTAGCCAAAAGGGCGGGCGAACTGATCACGCTCGAACGGGGTGGTGACCGGCGCGTGCTTGCGCTCTCCAACCCTGGGCTGAAAGGTCTCCCGTTTACCAGCACAACGCTCTGGGGTGCGCTCCAGTATCTGGGACCGCAGGAATCGGCGCCCGCTCACCGGCACACGCCCAGCGCCATTCGCTTCGTCCTCACTGGTTCAGGCGTGTATACGACAGTCAATGGCGACGCCTGCGACATGGAGCCGGGCGACTTGATTCTGACGCCGATCTGGAACTGGCATGACCATAATAATCGGAGCGACGAGCCTATGGTCTGGTTCGATGGTCTGGACCTGCCGCTCTTGACGACGTTGGAGTCTATCTTCTTCGAGAATCACCCGGACCAATTGCAGCCAGTGGTTGGCCACAACCGTTCCGAACAAGGATTTGTGGGGGTTGGACTGCGCGAGATGGGAGCCAGCTCTCCCATTGCCCACTCGCCGCTGCTCCGCTACCGCTGGAGCGAGACCAGGCGGACGCTCGATGCGCTGCAGCAGGCTCGCGGCGGCTCGCTGGTGAGCCTGGAGTTCGTGAACCCGCTGACGGGAGGCCCGGCAGTGAGTACCTTTGCCTGCGAGATGCACCGCCTCTCCCCTGGTGCGCGCACACCTACGAAACGTAAGACGGGTAGCTCGGTCTACGTCGTCTTTCAAGGCAGCGGTCGCTCTGTGATCAATGGTGTGCTCTTCGAGTGGGGTCCTGGCGATATCTTCGTGACTCCGTCCTGGGCCAGCGTTGATCATGAGGCAAACGCTCAGACGGACCTGTTCGCTATCAGTGACCGACCAGTCCTCCAGGCTCTGCACCTGTATCGTGAAGAGGAGCTTGCGGAGTACCAGGAGGTGCATGGCACGTTTATCCCTCTCGAAGGCGCTTCGAGCTAAGCACACCTTGCTGGGGCCTTTGATTTTTTCAATTCCCCACCACTTCATCGCTTAACGGGGGGCCCCACTGAAATTACTAAAGAGGATGTTCAAGAAGCGCTCAGAAAGGTAGGTGAAGACTATGAACCCTAAGCATTACTCAATGCTCATCCAGTGGGATCCACGGGACAATATCTATGTCGTGACCATTCCAGAACTCTCTGGATGCCGTACCCATGGCGATAGCTATGAAGAAGCCATCAAGAATACGTTAGAAATCATAGCCTTATGGATTGAGGATGCGCAAAAAGCCGGTGAGTCGATCCCACAGCTAACATTTGCTGCATAATGTACATCTTACAATCTAAATATTTGCTCAATTTCAAGGTCCATACGGAAATTTGGATAAATGGTGCTGATCTTCACGCGTTTTTGTGGAGACAGGGAACAGAAGCCAGGTCTGATGAGGATATAGGTGAGTTTTCTCGCACCCTAATGAGGTGACACAAATACCTGCAAGAGAAGTAAGCAAGCCATGCCGCTAAAGATGGTCAGCAGCACATTTTTAGTGCGCCAGGCTACCAGGGTCGCGAGGATGCCCGCGATAAGACGGGCGTTGCTCAATGAGACATCGAATGAACCGCCAGGAAAGAAGAGCGCGGGTGCGATGAGTGCTGAGAGCACGGCGATTGGCACGAAGCGCAGAGCCTGCTGTGTTCTGGGCGAGATCTGTAGCT
>JBDTHH010000394.1:0-4915 GCA_039937055.1 Ktedonobacteraceae bacterium
GCGAAGCTGACTCCTTACCCAAAGCAAACGCTATCCTGCTCATGCCTGCGACATTTAATACCATCAACAAATGGGCGCAGGGGATTGGAGATACCCTGGCTGCAAGTCTCCTTTGTGAATGCCTGGGACGCGGCACACCTCCTGTTGTTTTAGTCCCTTGTCTCAAAATGGACCTTGTACGTCACCCGGCTTTCTCTAAGAGCATGTCCTTGCTTCGGGAGTGCGGGGTCCATATCCTGCATGATCCAGAGCGTTACCCATCACCATTGATGGTCCCTCACGAAGAGATTGTTGCTGTGCTTCAAGCAATAAAGCCCTGAGCCGCAAGTGCAAGCCCTGGCTGATCCATTTCTATGATAAAGTCTCCTCCAGGATGTGTATGGTTTGCGCTATCGTCTCCCAATGTCCAAAGGAGAGAGAAGATCTGAGCATGCGGGCAGTTTCCCGATAGAGGTAAAGCGCTTCTTTGCCTCTTTCTTCAACGGAAAGAGCGGTTTGAGAAGTCATACCGGCAGTTCGTAAGTGATGATTGGTCCACGCTGATTGCTGGCCAACAGCTTCCTACACTTGATGGAAATAGGTGTTTCCGCTACGCACAAGCACACCACATTGAATGGCTACCGCTTCGGTGACTGCCGAAAAAAGGTCAAGTAGCATATCCGAGAGTGCTACAGTACAGTATAAGCGCCCCTGCACAATCAGGCGCAACACATCGCATTCATGCTCGGTCAGGCCCAGGGCCTCAACCTGCTCTTGAGGTTGAGAAGGTGCTGGCTGTCATGAGGGTTATATGATACAGCTTGCCAAACCTGCATCATAGCCTTATACTATCCAAAACAGGACTATGTAGCGGCGATGACTACGGTTCCTCTTCGTTGGCGGTGATATTGAAGGGCAGGCTATGATGCAAAAGGCACACCATCCAAATAGGCTCAGGGCACTTCTTAGAGAAGCTGGTTTAACTATACGAGAGATTCATCGAGAAACACATATTCCTGAGAGCACACTCTATTATTGGGCTGCTGGACATGGAATAATTCCGAAAGAGGATCGCAAGGAGCTGGCCCATGTTATAGGTTGTTCCTCCCATGATCTCGCTCCAAAATATGATATTGGAGAAAAAATACCATATGAAACCGCTTCCTCAGAATGGAGTAGAGAGATGCTGATCAAACGACGCGAGCTGTTGCAGCTACTAAGTGTTGCAGGGGGTGCTCTCCTCGCCTCAGATATAGATTGGAATCGTATCGAAGCCTCCCTGGCCAGGCCATTAAATATTGACGACACAGTTGTTAGTGATTTAGAGACAATCAATAGCCGCTGCTGGAGTCTCTTTATGACGGCCTCGCCGAAATCTTCTGTATTAGATGGAGTGCTAGGGCAGCTAAAAATGCAAATTCACTTCCTCAAAGAAGTACGCGCAACGCGAATGCATCAACGTCTATGTGCTTTGACAAGCAGCATGAGCCAACTTGCAGGAGAAATCTTTTTCGACTTATATGATCATGATACAGCACAAACTCGTTATGTATCTGCGGCATCTTTGGCTAAAGAAGCGAACGCGTTTGATCTTTGGGCAAGTGCGCTAGTACGCTATTCCTATCCTCCCATTTTTGAGGGGCGGTATGAGAATGCCGTGCCATTACTCGAACATGCTGAATCCCTTGCACTGCGAGGCGATCCAGCACTTCCCACACGCTCCTGGATAGCAGCAACCTACGCTGAAGCAGTATCGGGCATAGGGAATCTCCAAGCATGTCAGAGTGCATTCGAGAGAGCACACGATGTCAGTGCGCCGACTATGAACTATCCAGCATGGGTACGCTTCGATGAATCGCGGCTTCCAGCACTTCAGGGAGCGTGCTACGTCCGACTAGGGAAACCGGATCAGGCTGAACCAATACTACAGAAGGCGTTGCTGCAAAGCGCGAAGACCAATCGTAGGCGTGCTATGATCCTTTCAGACCTGGCACTTTCTGCGCTGCAACAGGCAGATATTGAAACGGCTTGTACCTACGCTGAGGAAGCCGTCACATTAGCAGGCCGTTGTGAATCAGGCTTCTTACGCAATAATGTACTCAAGATACAGCAACAACTTACCCCCTTTATTTCTGTTCAAGCGGTAAGGACATTAGAACAGCACATTGCGGCATTGGCATAGGGAAAGGAACAATAATGGATTTTGAGCAAGGGTATCGCTTAACACGTCAAGCATGGATAGATGGAGTAAAAGCGTTTCACCCGACTCCAAAGGAGTCGTATATATTGCCCTGGGAGAAAATGTCCTCCTGGGAGCAGGAAGCCGTCAAAGAACTTTACCAACATGTACGCATTCTTCTTCTTCCTAGTCTCAAAGAAGATGTCAGAATACCACCCGAACATGGAGGTTACCTCGTCTGCTCGATCTGGAATGTGCTTATGTTCCAGTTATTGCGTGATCCGAAACCGTCCTATGTCAAACACTTTAATGAGCTAGACGAATGGCAGCAGAAAACAGACATCAAAATGTTTGAGGCAATTGAAGCGACAGTGCTTCAAGAAATTTCTCTGCAAAGGTAAACTCAAAGAACATATTTACCAATACCCTCCACTAAGGAGGGTATTTTTTCTTCTCAAGCAAGCTAACAAAGTTAGAGATTTTTTAGAGAGATTTGGAGACATGCTAAAGACAATTCCCTGTGATTACGGCTCGCGTTTGGTACTCTTTAAATATGTTGTGGTTGTTTAATGATGAAGTTTGTGATATCCGATGAGGTAGTTATCGACTAACGGTCATATGACGCCACAGAGAAATGGTTCTTATTTTCAGGAGGAGATCATATGGATACACACGTCAGCGAGGTTGCCCAGATCAGGAAGCAGATCGAGGCAGAGTATATCGCGGCCCAACGCGGGCTGGAGGGTCTGGCGACAGTCGCCAGGCACGAGTACATTACGGCGCGCATGGAAAATATGGACCGCTGCCACCAGCAACTTGTCAGGCTGCTGGGAGAGGAACAGGCTATCCAGATCGTGGCCCAGGTCTTTGGCACGCTGTAGGAGGAGAACACAGATGGCAGATGGATCACAGCCGCTGGTCGTGACGACACGCATCGATGAGGAACAAAAAGTCCTCTTTACCACATTTTTGGAAAAGCATGGCTGTGAGGTGGAAGACCAGGGGGATTTTCTGCGTGTCCGCTTTCCTGAAGGCACGCGTCGGGAAGCAGCTCTCAGTGGACGGGATACGCGGCACACCATCACCCTGCCCGACACCACACACCTGGTCCAGGTCTACATCCGCGACAAAGAATACAGCATCCTGAACATTCCAGTCGGGAAACAGAGATAGATACATGATGAACGTTGAAAAATGCCCGTCTCATGTCCACATTTATGCGTTGCCATAGACGCCCTCCAGACCATAGCTGCCGAGGGCTAAGGAAAGTTCGCCTCCGTGGTAGATCTCATGTTCAAGCACGTGCCAGATCATCCACTGACGCGTACGTTCCCCCCACGCTTGCTGCTCTTTTTCGCTCAAGGATGCGGGAGCTGGGAAACTCTGCCCAAGATCGGCGGGGGTCCAGCGGGCAAGTGCCCCGGCAATCATCTGCCCGGTAGTCTCAAGCCCGGCAACCAGTTCGGCAGACGTACGCATGGGCTGTCCATCGTCATCCCAGTGCGCGATGGAGGCAAGATCGGGCTTCCCTTCGCCCATCCACAGGTGGAACCACCAGGCGCGGTCAGCAACCATATGCGTGAGAAGCCTGCCAATCGACCAGTGATGTGGCGCAGTCGGCAAAGCAAGTTGTGCAGGTGAAAGCGGTGTGATGATTTTGACCAATTCTTGCCGGAAACCATCCCAACCGGCGTAGAAAGTGGTGAGCGGGAGAGCTTGTTCCGTCATATCTGTTTGCTCCTTAATACCTGAAGGGTATTATTCTGTGAGTGGTCCTGGCTACCGGACCAATATGCCCGATCGCTTGCTCAAGTATAGCAGGCTTCCCCGAAAAAACTTCTCCTGGCTTGCTCTTTCCCTGGTGCGAAAGTTTGTCAGGCTTTTACGAGGCTCAGAATCGTGAAGAATGGGAAGTGATAGCCCACTGGAATTAATGTATCATCTCGGCGCTTGAAGTTGCCTTCAGGAGTAGGCACGTCTACCAGTTGCTGCAACTGAAATCCTGCTGCGAAACTGGCGGCCAGATATTCTTCCAGAGTCCGGTGATAAAAATGAACCTTTATCCCCGCCTCTGCCATGCCTCGATAAGGAAATGCCTGATCAGAAGCTGCGAAGTAATCGGTGATATGGCCGCGCACCACGAAGGAATACGGGTTATTCATGAAAAGCACCAGGCGACCTGCACGCTTGAGGACTGATCCCAGCGTGGTAAGAAAGCCCCGGTGATCAGAGACATCATTGAGCACAAAAAAGCTGGCGATCAGATCGAAGTGGTCCTGATAGGCAGGGAGCGGCTGGCTGAGATCTGCCACCTGATAGGTTATGGTGTCGGTTGAATCTTTGGCGCGGGCCATCTCAACCAGCCGTGGCGAAATATCTATGCCGGTCACATATGCCCCACGCTGCGTAAGGATGCGCGAAAGATAGCCTTCACCACATCCTGCATCTAACACGCTCAGGTCAGAGACATCTCCAACGATCTGGAGAAACAGAGCCATGTTTGAGCCAGGCTCCACCCCGGCCTTCTCCTGGGCGGTCATCATGTGAGCGTATTGGGATGCAAACTCATCGTATGTATTCCTGGTTGATGGCATGGCTGGTATCCTTTCGCACAGGCTGATTTGGGCCGCAGAATCGCACGGACGACCACTCAATTAGGAGAACGTGTGAGCATGCTTCTCCTCAAATTCCTCTACTGTTAGCCCATAACTGAGGACATCAAAATAGTGACCTCTGGTAAAAATAGCCCTGCGAATG
>JBDTHH010000395.1:0-22021 GCA_039937055.1 Ktedonobacteraceae bacterium
CGGGTAGGTGGCGCTTCGGTCATCCTCTCGACTCCGAAGCATTCAAGGCCAGAAAACCCATTCAACTTTTAACACACCCCATCTGGTGGACCCAAGAAGGTGAGATGGCCAGGCAGAAATTGAAAGGCTGGCTCTACAAAGATTATCTGAATACCCTGGCGGCGGCCAGGGAGTTCCTGCCAAAACTCTTCGCGTAGGGACCGGGCGCAGGCCAGCGGCGCCCCTACACGAAAAGAGGCGTTTCCGTTCCCGTTACGGGAACGGCGAGGCCAGCGGCGCTACGGATATGAGGCTTCGCCGTGATCTCCGCTGGGAACCGCGATCCTTTTTCGTGTACGGGCGCCGCTGGCCTGCGCCCTGCTCCAAGCACGCGCGCTCTGCCACACGACGCAGGTTCCAACCACGCGCGTCCTGCTCCCGTGTCGCCATCTCGCCCATGTTTCCTTCTCCTGGGATGCTTCGAGCATCGCGGGTGGGGCTTGCCCCTCATCCTGCTGAATGAGGGGCGGCCTCCCAGGCCCAGGGGCCGTTCACATGGACGCGGCAAGCCGGGTCACTGCGCGAAGAGCTTTGGCAGGAACTCCCTGGCGGCGGCGAGGGTATTCAGGTAATCTTTGTAGAGCCAGCCTTTTAATTTCTGCCTGGCCATCTCACCATCTTGCGTCCACCAGATGGGGTGTGTTAAAAGTTGAATGGGTTTTCTGGCCTTGAATGCTTCGGAGTCGAGAGGATGACCGAAGCGCCACCTACCCGTCGAGTCGCTCAGATAGGTCATGTCCTTATTGAAGATAGACCCATACACGTTGTGTAGCTCTTTGAAGGCTGCTAATGGCATCTGCTCCAGATTAATCGGACTGTGTAAGCTGGCCAACTGCGTATTGATATAGGGATAGAATTGGGCGAGTGCCTTGATTTCCAGAAGCGCTTTCGCAAAGTCTCCCTCATATGCTGTTTGATCCACATGCAGCGCAATCTGGTGGCCCCAGAGGTGTAACTGCGCCATATGCTCTGCATTGGAGCGACTCAACGTATTATAGAAAGGTGAATGCAGCGTGACAAAATAGGTCGCCCGTATCCCCTGTTCGTGTTCTATACGCGCAATCTTGAGAGCCAGGTGCAGGCTGATATCGATATCATGCCTGAGCACGACAAAGGACTGTCTTTCCCGCAGGCGCTGGTGAATCTCCTCAAAACTACAGAAGGCATAGCCAGCACTGCTAAAAGCGCTAAGGAGTGCGCGGTAATCCTTCTCTGAAAATCCATCGGGGGCTGGCGCCTGCTCACTTTCTATGTAGGAGCGCGGTTCTTGCCGGTGGGCAAGGGGAGCCGAAGCGACTCCCCGGTCTAATGAAAATTTTTGCATGATTTCCCTTTCCTTCTTCCCCCTTCCACATAGGAACGATGGCTTACGTCGTTCCGCATAGGAGCGAGTTATCTACTTAGTATTGATTGATAGAGTCTTTCAAGTTTCAGAGCCACATCTTGATGGCTATGGTAGTCGATGACCCAGCGTCGCGCCCGTTGCCCTAGCTCGACAGCGGCTTCTGGATGCTGAAACAGATCTTCAAGGTGCTGATCCACATTTTGAGCAGTCGCGGCCCGGCATACCGGAGGCGGCGCAGGATACGCGTCTTCATAGCGAAACAAGGCGATCACAGGCCTGGCACAACTCATGGCCTGTAGCTCTGCCAGGCCTATTGCTCCCAAGAAGACCTGCCCAACGACGACATCCGCCGTGCAGATCAACTGTTGTACTAATTCCGGGGCCACAAAAGGCACGAACTCAAAACGCTCTCCATAGCGCCGCCTGTACTTCTCTGTTTCAGTGCCCCAGTCAAGCAACTTCACGCGCACCTCTGGATGGCGCTCGACAAAGCGCGCTATGCCCTGAACCGCGATTTCACACCCCTTGATCACATCGAGGCGCGCAAACAGCAGAATCGTCCAGGGGTGAGCTGGCTCATTTCCGCCTGCACCTGGCGCAAAGCGCTCGGTATCAACCGGCCCAGGAAAAAACACGGCATCTGGCCTGACCTCCTGAATAATAGGCAAGAGATCCGGGGTGCTGCACAATACCAGGGCGGCCCGGCGCAAAATAAACGTCAGAGCTTCACGGAAGAAAGGTTGCTGTAAACGGTAGCGTATATCGCTCCCATGGCAATGCACAACAAACGGGACCCGGCACACCAATCCCAGCACACCATAGCTGGCCCAATGAATGTGAACAAGGTCGCAATAGCTGGAACTAAGCCTGCTAATAACGCGGCGCATATCAAGGATACGCCCTGGCATCATGGCGAGTTTGAGCGGCAGGGGCGCCGACCCTCCTTTCAAACTTGGTTCGTAGATTGTCACGGTATGACCACGGCGCGCTAGCTCCTTGCCGAAGGTTCTGGCCGCCTGATTCAAGTTATGAATGTAGAGGATGCGCAACAGGTTCTCCTTCCTGGGCATAGGTAGCCTCGTCTGTAGAGCGGACCAGCGCGCTATGCAGATGGCGCCCAGGCTTGCGCTTGAGGAGGACAGTCTCATACAGGTGGAGCAGAACTCGACTCTCCTTCTCCCAATTGAGATCGCGCCTGGCCGCTTCTAACGCGTGGCGCCGCATCCGTTCAAGCTCGGCACGATCAGCGAGCATAGCATTGATCTCTGCCCCCATAGCGGCGGGTTCAAGCGAAGTCAGTATGCGCCCAACGTTATAGGTCTCGATCATCTCCACAATGGCAGGAAGTTGGGAAGCAATCACGGGCAGCCCACACATCACATACTCAAAGAATTTGTTAGGAAGCTGTGGCTGAGCATTGAGCGCGCCATCGGGTGCGTAGGCAATCACGCCAATATCGGCCGACACTATCCAATCAAGCAGTTCCTCATAAGGAACGGGAGGAAGGATCTTCACGCGCTCAGTTAGCCCTTCCCTGACCGCCAGGGCCTCAAGCTCAGCTTGCATGGACCCCACGTTTCTGCCCATCAGCACAATCAGCACGTCCCGCTCTACAAAGCGCGCCACTCGCACAAGATTGTCGAGGGTGCGGTCGGCTTGTAGATTGCCCGAATAGAGCACGATGCGTGTATCTGCACTGAGGCCGAGGTGTTGCCGCAAGCGATCACTTCTGGGTACAACTTGATAGGGCAGGATGTTACGCACCAGCGACACTTCCGCAATGTGATAGCGGTCGTGCATCTCATCTATGATGGGAGGTGAGACGGTAATCACACCTGCACAGCGTCGTACTATAGCCGCAAAAATATGGGTCAGCCCTGTAAAGACCTGGCGCACATAGCTATTTTTGAGCTTCTCAGGAGACAGCTCATGAAAGGGCAGTTCATGGGAATCAAAGACCAGCAGTTTACGGCGCAGGCCTGCCACGATATAGCAAGGCAGCAGCGCATTGAGATCGTGGGCGTGATAGATGTCCGCTGGCGTCCGCAACAGCCGGAAGGTGCTACTGACCAGCTTCTGCATGGTTCTGACAGACCGCCAGAGCCTGGAACGCGCGGGAACCAACCAGCCGGGTCGAAGGATATGCTTCAGGTGGATGCCCTGGATATCTTCTTCAGCAGGGCGCGTAGATTCCTTTTCGATATCAACAATACTGACAGCAAACCCTGCTTCTTTCAGCGCAATTGCTTCGCGCATTACGCGCACATCTGTGCGCGCCACGCCTCGCACATGCATGCACACCTTCACGGGTGCTGGCGCTGGCGCGCTTTCCACGATACGAAGTAGGGTAGCAGTGGATGTTTTCATATATGTAAAGCCTCCTTTGGTCAGATAACTGTTCTATTTTTTCCTCCCCCTACGTAGGGGGAAGGGCCTTGCCAACGAATTTGTTGGAGGAGATGGCGATGGTTCCGGTCCTACGCGAAGACGACCGGCGCGTCATAAAGATGGCCAGCGACAGCAGGCACGCGCCATAAAGCACAAGGGTACCCAACAAGATAGCCCAGGCCATGTATATACCCTGTCCCCGTGCCAGGGAGGTACTGCCAATGTAGCACCCAAGGCCGAGCATACATGTCACGCTGAACGTACCAATTTCAAATGGGATGGGGTAGATACGCTGGTTGACGATGTAGGCCAGCACAGCCAGCAGCACATACGCCAGCAGCGTAGAGATAGCCGCCCCCATGGCCCCAAAACGCGGGATCAGTATAATATTGAGGGCAACGTTGGCAAGCGCGGACGCCGTAGTAAAAACTACTGCGAACCAGGGTTTGCGCCGTATAGAGATGCCAAGCGTGAAAATGGTGTAGAGACCGTAGAACATAGTAGACAGCGCGATGATGGGAATGATGGCCCCTGCCGAATGGTAGGACGCCGGGAAAAACAGGTCGAGTACGAGCGTACTGGCAAGCGAGAGTCCAAAAGCGGCAAAGAGCAAGACGAAACTATACCAGCGAAAGACAAGCTGGAAAACCTGGGGGGCATCATCTCTCTTCGCTATAGCATACGAGGCCGAAGGCCAGGCCAGGGTAAAGGGCGCCAGTATTACGACGCTCAATACTCCCCCCAGGTTATAGGCCACGGCATAGCTTGCGACCTGGGCCAGGGAGCCGAAGAGGCTGAGCAGATAGCGATCCGACAACTGCAACACCCAGACAGACACGAGGTTGGTGACATTTGGCACGCCAAACGAGAGCAGCCCGCGCGCAATATCGGCGCGTGGCCACAGGCCCGCGCGCACCAGGATCAGCGGCAGCGTGCAGAGAACGACGACCGCGAAACCGCTGCCTGTGCCCAGGAGTGAGCCAACAATGCCCATGTGCAGGATACCCACCAGCACAAGCGTCATACCCAGGTTGACAAGCAGATTGGTAATAGATAACGCTGTGAAGAACCCGGCGCGGTTCTCGGCGCGCAACCAGGCGAAACCCGGCACGGTGAGATTCTGCATGAGCATCGCCAGCGCACCTGCTCGCACGACATCGCTAAAGGCCGCGTTTCTCAAGAGCAGCGTCGCCAGCCAGGGAGCGGCGAGCACGATGGCCAGAACGACAGGCAACGAGACCAGCAACAGCAGGCTGAGAAGCGTTGCGAGCACGCCGAGTCGATCTTTCCGGGTCTCATAATCAAAGCTGTACGAACGGAAAAAAGCTGAGGCCAGGCCCAGTTGCGTCAGCCCCGCCAGCAGGGAAACGGCCATCGTGACAAGGGTCAGCGCCCCATAATCTTCGTGTGAGAGATGGTGAGTCAAAAACGGGGCGAGCACAAGCGAGACCAGCGGCGATGCTAACGATGCCAGGGCATAGATACCTGAACTTCTAAGCAGTGTGCGCAACTGGTTTGCATAGTCAGTCACCCCTGTATTAGACGCGGGTTCCATGAGCTTAGGCATAACTATTGTGGACTGCTCTTCAACTGACAGGCTACCTGACATATCAAAGGAGAAATTTGGGCGTACCATCTCTACGACTTCAAGACGCTGTAACTTTACCTTTTTACTCATAGTTGCCCGGCACTCATGCGTTTCAATTACTGGTCCCATGATAACTTCCGCCCTCTATCTCAACACTGCTGCTGGCTGTCTGGTAACACTCAATAATTCATCTAACCCCGACCAGTAGGTCGCCCGTAGCAGTGTTCTCCTGAATACAGTGGGGCTATGATAGCTGGCAACGTAGTTGCGGGCGGTGGTCCCCATCTGGCGGCACAACACTGGATCACTGATGAGCCGTGTCAGGGCCTGGCCAAGCTGTTGCGCGTCGTTCGCGGGCAGAGCAATGCCACGGCCAGCGGAGAGCAGGTGGACATTCGAGAGAGGTTCGCTGGTAGCAACCACCGCGCAAGCCGAAGCCATGGCCTCCAGGACGGCCATCGAGAGGCACGCTCCACGCCTGCTGGTGTACAGGAAGATGTCACTGAGGCCAAGCAGCGAGATTACATCTTCATGAGTGGTTTCACCCCACAGCACACAGGTAGCGCCTAGTCCGCGTTCGACGATAGCCGCTGCTACCTGCTGGCGGAGCGGGCCGTCTCCGGCAATGACGACGCGAACGCGCGCGCGCTGTGTAGACGACAGGGGAGCTAGCGCCAGGCTGAGCGCTTCCAGGGCGATGTCCAGCCCCTTCTCAGGCGCCAGGCGGCAGGTCAGCGCAATGACGATGGCATCAGCAGCGATGCCCTTTTCCGCGCGCAAAGCCGCTCTGGATATCACATCAGGGACACTATGCCGCTCGCTGTCGATCATGCTTCCAAAGCGCGTGATACGGCTGGGATGGATACCGAGCCGTTGGCAACTCTCCTCTACCGAGTCACCGGCCACGCCAGGAATGAGCAAGTGGTCAACCAGGCGCACGGCAATTCTGGCCGCCACAGAGAAGGAGGGCCAGTATGCCATATAGCGCAGGCGCGCCAGCAGATATCTCGGCCGCGACCATGGCTTTGCGGCTAAAGCCTGCACCCTTTCGGCACGATAGGTCGGGCTATCGAGCAACGTTAAGCTGCCGTGGTCTATGCAGACGACGCGTATACCAAGCATCCTGCCCGCAAGCGCGCTAAAAGCCGCAGTAAAGACGCCATCCTGCGGCAAAATGACCTGGTAGCCAGCTCCATGACGCATGAGCGAGAGCAGTTTCCAGAAGCCAGCCATGGTATAGAGCCAGGCACCGGGGAATTGCGATGAGGCCATATATTTCGTGCCAAACTGCTGAATACTATAGTCCTGCGCATTGGCCCCGACAGCCTGTGTCAGGTATTCAATCTGCCAGGCACCTCTAGTAGCATGAGCGACGCCAGCCAGAACGGCCCGAATACCGCCGGTGACGGGAAAGGCCGTGACGGCGACACAGACGCGTGTAACCGGCGATGCTTGCGGCGCCGGGAACAACGCGGCCCGTACTCGCCCCCAGAGAGCCTGCCGCGCGGAGATGGCGCGACTGGTGACCAGGTAGCGCAGGCGCGATCCTGCGCGCGTTTGATAGCTCCTCCAACGCGCAGCTACCGATGCGCAATACTCACAGCCGTCATAACTTGCCAGCGCTTCAAGCAGGGCTATCTGTAACGCCAGGTCAGAGGCAGATGCCAGGGGCTTATGGAGCAGATGCGTATATGTCCAGAAACCCGCGTCAAAGGCCGCTAGCAGGTCACGCAGGGTGCTTACGGCGCGCGCGATCAGCCCTTCAATCGCAAGAGGACTCCCTGAGTAGAGCTGCCATTCGTGCAGCCCGATAAGGGCAAAAATGCAGCCGCTGAGCGCATGCGTGGCGGGATACACCGCCACCTCTTCAAAGAAGACGCCTTTCTCCCCTACCGGCGCGCTTACTCCCCCATCGAGAATATCGCGCTCAAAGGAACGCATCGCCCGTTGTGCTACCTCTAGAAATAGCTCTTCATGGGTCAGTTGATAGGCCCGCACAAGGACGGAGAGCGCACAGCCCTGTGCGCTAGCCGATAACCACGAGCCGCTGACATGGCTATCCGGTCGTGGAAAAGATACCGGCCAGCCGCTTGCATCAGCGCCGGTGCGTACCTCTTGCTCAACAAGCCAGTGCGCCTGAGCCAGGAATCTCTGCCGGTGCAGTTCCTCGTGCGTTATGAGATATGCATTCCATTGAGCCAGCGCATAGTACACAATCGTTGACGGATGATAGCCCACTGGTTTCAGGTGATACGGCACGCCTTCATCATTAAAGGCGCAGCGTGGTGGCGCCAGAAACACCGCCATGTCTGGCGGATAAGGAGCTAACGCGGCTATGCCCTCCTGCCTTGTACCCGGCAACGCGGCTACGCTATCCTTCACATACATATCATACATATGTCTTTTCAGCCTTTCTAGAATTCATAATTAACTCTGACATGCTCGATCTGGCTCGTTGCTATTGCTCGCCAGACTTTTCTTAAGGAGCGGAGACGACATCGCGCCGAGGATAATCCAGCCAAGCGCCGCCAAGGGAGGAAGTGTCCACGCATTGATAGAGAAACTGTTGACACTGAACGCCATAATCGCCGCGATGCCGCCGGAGAGCAGCAGGCGCGTTCCCACAGGCAGGAGTGCCCGCGTGCGCCATGTCTGCCAGAGGGCCAGGACGATGAGAGCCAGGAAGACAACGAGAAGCGGCAGGCCGCCTTTAGCGCCAAATTCAATATATGAATTGTGGGGATGATCCAACTGAAGGTATTGTGCGGCGACACGGTACGGCTCAGCACGCTGCTGGTAGACCTCAAAGCCGAGGCCAACGCCCGTCAGCGGAAAAGCGCCGATGACCTTCAGGCCCGTCTCCCAGGCACCCAGACGCAGAGGGAATTCAGCCGGACTCGTCCCATGTTGAAGCTGGAGGCTGATCTGTGTAGAAAAGAACACCCTCCCTATCACGGCTACCAGCCCAACAAGTGAAGAAAGCCAGAGACGATCGCGCAGGCGTCCAAGCAAGATAAGAAAGGCAATCAGGCCGCCCAGAACGCCCACCCAGGCCCCACCGCTGTAGGTGAAAAGCAAGGCAGGGATCATCAGGAGCACCTCCGCGAGGTAGAGCATTTTTCCTTTTATAGACGACGCTTCCATAAAAAGTCCGAGTGGCAAGAAGAGCATCGTCGCAAAAAAGGTGCCATTCCAGTTAGGGTCCTCGAAGAAAGAGCCGACGCGAAAAACATTCAGGCCATTGAACAGCGCAAAACCGCCTCTACTGGCAATATATGCATCGAAGCGCGGTGAACCGAAGATCACCTTACCGGTCATCGTCTGGATAATCGTATGGATGGCGAGCAGAGCTGCAAGCAGAGCCAGGCATTGGAAGAATGTGCGCAGGTGGCGCACATCTTTAGCGATCACCGTGCCTAACCAGAACATCAGCAAGGCGCCGCCGATAAGATTGGGATAGTAGAAGGCTATATCATAGAGTCTGCTCGCCCCTTGAATCGCCGGATCAATGCCGAGGAAGAGAAAGAGCACCCAGAGCCACAAGGCACGAGGTTCTGCCCAGGGATGCCGGGGAGAACGCGCCATGAAGTAGACCAGCAGCATCAGGAATGTCATCACCTGTGCGGCAACTAACGATCCAAGGTACCAATCAACATAAATATGGGTCACGATAATCAGGGTCGCGGCTACTACATCCTGCCGGAGGACAAGAAGAAGTAACATAATAGTGATCCCAATGGCGGCACCCAGCGTATAGAGGCTTAGCCTCCCCAGTACTCCTCCTATACACAGACCAGTGACAGGAAAAAGCACAAAGATCAGCGCCTTGCCCCAGAGGCCGTTGCCTATAGCGCTACCTCTTATACTCGTTTTCACAGCCGTTTTCCTCCGCTCGGCGTCTCTATAGAAGCTTGACGAGAGCTGGTTTTGAAGACTCAACGGGCCTTCTTCCCTCGTTCAAATGAGGAGGAAGAGACAGGTGACCGGACAGGATCTGGCAGGGTTGTAAACTGCCTCTCTCTGCTCCATTCCTCGTTGTCCTGCTGCTGCCCACTTGTTTGATAGTTATAGGAATAATTCGGATCGCTACGGCTGTGATGATATTTATTAGCGACGCAACCAAGAACATTGACACCTGGATGCGCCAGCACCCCCTTCAACTGCTTCAGTTTCCCCCTGGTGGCTCGCGTCATATCTACCACAGCAAAGGTCCCATCGACCTTTGAGGCCAGAATTCTGGCATCTGGTAAACCCAGGAGGGGCGGGGTATCAAAGACGATAACCTCAACTCCACATTTGGCGATCACAGCCAGAAAGCGCTGCATGGCTTTTGAATCAAGAAACTCCGAGGGGTTCGGCGGCAGTGGCCCGGTTGGCATAATCCACAAGTTTAGAATGCCTGAAGCATGGACATAAGGATCAAGCGACAAACCGTCGTTCGTCACTGAGTTCTGTGGTTGTAAACGCTGGTTGTGGAACTGAGAGCCGGAAGGAGTCCAGGGTTTGTTCAGGTCCGCATGGCTCAAAGCCAGGACGGCGTTGCTCAGACCCATCTTCTCAGGTGACATTTTGAAGAGCGTATGCTGCGATGGATGGTGCAGGTCCGCATCGATAAGGAGCACACTTTTACCGGCTCTGGCCATACAGATCGCCAGGTTCGCTGCCACCACGCTCTTGCCCTCGTGTGGCAGGGCGCTTGTGACGACCAGGGAACGCAACGGCTTGTCTAGCGCAGAGAAGCCAATATTGGTGCGAAGAATGCCATAAGCCGCCGCATTGGCGCTCTGATTCGGGGGATTGAGAGGCGCTTCCTTCCTGGGGTTTTGCTGCCAGACCACCGCCAGGACCGGCCAATCCAGAACCTGAGTCACCGCCTCCGAAGTGCGCACCCGCGTATCTACTTGCTCCAGCAGAAACGCCAGCAACATACCCAATAGCAGGCCAAACAGCAGGCCAGCCGCGGTATTGAGCAGGATTTGTGGACTTACGGGAGCATGTCCAGCTTGGGCGGTCTGGACCACGCGCAGGAAATTACTATTCTGCGCCTCCATCAATTGCTGTTGAGCCAGGACCGTCTGCCTCTCCATGTTGTGCTGCTGCAAGTTGTTGAGCTGGGTTTGCAAAACATTTATCTGCGCCTGCAAGGTGGCTTCCTGGTCTATCAGTTGTGGATCCTGGCGCGGCGCTGCCTGGTTGAACTTTGCAGCTTGCAAGTCGGCGGCCTGCCGGGCCGCCAGGATATTATTCAGCTTCGCCTGCAACTGTCCTAGCTGCGTTGTGACCGAGCCGATCTGCTGTTGCGTGTTTTTCAAATCGTCTTGAACTTGTTGTATTGCTTGCCCGTAATTCTGTTGCGATAGCGCGAGCTGCTGCGAGATCAGCGTCGTAGCAACATCGTTAGCCAGCGCTGCGGCTCGCGCTGGGTCCGGGTCCTGCACATCTACCTCAAACAATTGGGTGTTCAAACGGGCGCTTGCTGTCACCTCTCTTGTAAGCTGGTCGGCGCTCAAGCCCTTATAATGTGAAGCCACTACCTGCAATACCTGGCTACTCACAACCAACTGCGACTCCGTCTGAGCCATTTGCGCACTCACAGTAATGTCATCGGCTTGATTCTGCCCCTGGAGCGCTACCAGGACGAGTGTCGTCGATTGATAGAGCGGCGTGACGAGTCTGCTACCAGCATATGTGCCTGCTCCTACTACCAGGAAGCAAATAATGATTAGCGGCCATCTTTTTACCAGAATGATCCAGAATTGCTCAAGTGTCATACATTTCTCCTCACTTTCTCCTCACGCACGCCTGTGCTACGGCCCAATGTGTTCCCTGCGATTTTGCTCATACCTACACAATCCCAACCTGCTCAACTTGTGGCGATTAGCTCTTCCTGGCGCACAATCTCAAAAAGATGGGCACGCAAGTTGGTACCGTGGTCATGCACGATACGCTCCTCCATGCTGGCTATCCATTGTTCAAGGAAGGGATAGGTCGGCAAGGTCCCTTTATGCAATACGCGGAGGATATTTCTGTTAGCAGTATGCGTAAGCTCTTCATTCTCAGCCACTAACGCCTCGTGCAGGCGTTCCCCCGGACGCAAACCAGTGTACACAATGTGAATGTCCTGTCCCACGCGCAGACCACACAGGCGGATCATCTTCTCCGCCAGATCGATGATCTGCACAGGATTGCCCATATTCAGGAGATAGAGGCCACCCTGACTGGCAATAGCGGAGGTGAGGATCACCAATCCACAGGCTTCGGGGATCGTCATAAAATAGCGCGTCGCCTGGGGATCTGTCACCGTTAAAGGGCCGCCCTGCTCGATCTGCTGCGCGAAAACAGGCACGACACTGCCGCGACTACCGAGCACGTTCCCAAAACGCACCGCGCAGAAGCGTGTCATAGAATGCGTTGATTCCGCCAGAGACTGCACGATCATTTCGCCGACGCGCTTGGTAGCGCCCATAATGCTCACCGGGGCGACGGCTTTATCCGTTGAGATACATACGAAACGCGCTACCTTGTATACCTGGGCCAGGCGGCACAAATGATAGGTCGCCAGCACATTCGTGCGGATCGCTACCTCGGGATACTCTTCCAGCAGAGGAACGTGTTTATACGCTGCTGCATGAAAGATATAATTCGGACGCTTCTCCGCAAACAGGCGTGCCATTCTCTGCACATCAGCAATATCGCCGATATACGGATAGAGCCTGGCGATATGCGGATGAGCGCGTACACGTAACCCCTCAGCCAGATCAAACAGCCCGGTCTCATTCATATCAAGTGCGATCAGCAGGGCCGGTTCATAATCCAGCAGTTGCCTGCACAGCTCTGAACCAATGGAACCGGCGGCACCTGTGACAAGAATGACCTGCCCCTTGAGAGCAGCTCGCGCTTCGTCAGTTTCCAGCGGCACAATCTCGCGCTCCAGGAGATCCGTCACATCGATATCGTATGGATTGCGCCCTGCTGCAAAAGACTTCATCCTCAATCTTCCTACCTTACTTCTTATGCTCCGCGATAATCTGCTCAACTGCCACGATAACGTCTTCGACATCTTCATCGCTCATACCCGGATAGATAGGCAAGGAAATGACCCGCCGGTACGCATCTACGGCTGCCGGAAAGTCATTCGTCGCCAGTTGATACATGTTACGGTAGAAGGGATGCATGTGCAGCGGAATGAAATGGACGCTGGTGCCGATATTCGCCTGCGCAAGCGCTTGAATGAACTCATCCCTTGTAATCGTCAGGCGTTCGGTGCGCAAGCGTAACATGTACAGGTGCCAGGCATGTTTTACATGAGCCGGGTTCGGCGGCGGCTGGACCTCGGCCAGGGGAGAGAAGGCCTCGGTATAGCGCTGCGCGATGGCTTTGCGACGTTCCCACAGCCAGGTGCTCCGCGCCAACTGGTGCAGGCCAAGGGAGGCCGCGATATCCGTCATGTTATATTTGTAGCCCGCCTGTAACACCTCGTAATACCAGGAACCTTCAGCCGTGTAGCGCTTCCAGGCATCATGACTGATGCCATGCAGGGCCATCATCGTAGCCCGCTCAGCGTACTGCGGCTGTGTAGTGGTAAGCATGCCGCCCTCGCCCGTCGTTAAGGTCTTAGTGGCATAAAAGCTAAAGGCCGTCAGATCACTGATAGAACCGATCATGCGCCCCCGGTACTCGGCGGGAAAGGCATGGGCCGCATCCTCAATCACCGGCAGGTTATGCGCTTTAGCAATCGCATGGATGCTATCCAACTCGGCGGGCAGGCCCGCTATATGCACAACCATAATCGCCCGTGTCCGGGGCGTGATGTGCTTTTCCAACTGAGCTGGATCGAGATTGCATGTGAGCGGATCTACATCGACAAAGACGGGCCTGGCTTTGAAGTACACTACGACCTCAGCGGTGGCCGTAAAGGTATACACCGGGACGATCACCTCATCCTCCGGTTGCAAGCCGATGGCGTCAAGCGCGAGATGCATCGCCGCCGTCGCGGAGTTGAGCGCCACCGCGTGAGGCGCCCCCACCTGTGCGGCGAACTCGCGCTCAAAGCGCTTGGTTTTCGGGCCGGTGGTTAACCATCCCGATTGCAGAGTATCCGCCACTTCATCGATCTCGGCCTGCGTAATATGTGGTAGGGCAAAGGGCAAAAATGTTTCGCGAACATGTCGCTTGCTCTTTACAGTAGTCTTTGAGAGATTGCTAGCTTCCATGAGCACATCCTACTTCTATACATGTTTTCAAAAGAATGAGCAGGTCAAACAAGAACGACCGGTGTTTGATGTAATAGAGATCGTATTGCAACTTGACCAGTTCATCTTGATCTGCCACACCATAGCCGTACTTCACCTGGGCCCAACCTGTGAGGCCCGGTTTGACGCTCAGGCGATAGCGATAAAAGATATTGCTTTCTTCTAAATCAGCCACAAATGCCGGCCGCTCCGGGCGCGGGCCAATCAGGCTCATCTCGCCGCGCAGGATATTCAGCACTTGAGGCACTTCATCCAGATGGGTAGCGCGCAGAAAACGTCCAACGCGTGTGATACGGGGATCGTCTTTTGTCAGCCAGGCCGGCCGTCTCGCCTGCTCTTTTTGGGTATGCATGGAGCGGAACTTATAGATAGAAAATGTTCGTCCGTGATAGCCGGTGCGCTCCTGGGTATAGAAAATTGGCCCCGGAGAATCCAGGTAAATGAGCAGGGCCAGGAAGGGAAACGAGAGCGCCAGTATGAGCAGCCCGCACAGTCCAAACATGAGGTCCAGCATTCTGGCCCAGCAGATATAGAGCAGCGACGAGCTATGTCCTGCCGGCATGACGGTACACCATTGATCGCCAAGGTGTTCTACAGGGATCTTGCCGCTGGTGCTCTCATAGACCGTTGTCACAGGCAGCACCGTCAGGCCACGCTGCGCCCCTGCCAGGGCCTCTTGAAAGAGTTCTGGATGGTCCTTATAGTCAATAGCCATGATAAGCATATCGATCACGCCGCTCTGGGCCAGGCTGTGCAAGGCGCTCCTACTACCCAGGACAGGCAAGCCATCCTGCTGCTCTTGCTGCTCAATCTCCTCACTGATAAAACCAACAACATTGGCGCTGGGATGTTTTGCCTCTAGCAGTTCTCTGGCAACGCTTCTCCCGGCAGCATTGACTCCCACTATCACCGCTTGACGGCGAAAACGCGGCACGTTGATGGCCTCGGCCAGGATCACACGCCATACGACCAGGGCCGGCGCGGCCACCGCCAGAAAGAGCAGCAAAGCGCTCATGTATGAGACAACCTCATTGCCAATAGCGAGATACAGGAACGAGATACAGAAAACGAGCATGAGCGCAAGCGAACCCAGGACGTAGAGAGGACTCTTCAACAGGCTCGCCGCACAGCTCAGCGTCTGTGCCTGCATGATATTGACTGCACAGCACCACGAGGCCAGCGCCAGGCATAACCAGGCGAAGTGTGTACTCCACGACCCGAAACCGTTCCCCGAGACAGCCAGCCCCAAATGTGGAGGCAGCGGCAGGAGCAGTTCAAGCAACGCCAGAAGCACTATGCCATCCCCTAGCAGAAGGATAAGATGCCACATGGCCGGCGAAGGTCTCCGCCTCCAGCGCTGGTGAAGAAAATCCTGCTGCTGAGGGGGATGCAATTCATGGCGTCCGTGCTCTTTTTCGGCCTGCAATGCCGTATGCGCGGTTTCACATTGCTCGTGTGAATTCGCCGGTGGCATGTCATATTTAAGATCAGGTTGCACGTTGAGTGCTCCTCTCCATTACCATCTTCCCCACTATGTTATTGCTCTACTTGTCTATTCCTCTACCATACTCATTCGATAGGATGAAGGACGATCCCCCACCCACGTGATGCCGGGCGCAGGCGCGCCCAGGGAGGAGGTTCCACAGGCACCCCAAGGGATGCCTCACATAGACGCGGCAGGTTATGTAGGGGCGCCGCTTCGGCTCCTCTTGCCCGCCGACAAGGCCTGCGCCCCGGTCCCTACGCGGATGAGGCTACCCGCTTAGGGAGCCGACGCGCGTCAAGCAGCCTTGAAATGTGAGATTCGAGTTCCAGCGCGAGTTGTGTCCGATCGAAGCGTGTCTTGACAAACGCGCAGCCGCGCTGGCCCAATGTTTCAGCGATATCCGGATGCTCACGCAGGTAGAGGATGGCAGATGCCAGCGCGCTAGCGTTCTCCGGCTCCACAGAGATTGCGGCCCCTGCCTCCTGTTCGGCAAATTGACGCGCGATGCCTTCTGCGGCCACAATACAGGGGCGCGCGCAGGCCAGCACCTCAAATATCTTGGAGGGCAGCGCGCCCTCGAATACCGGCAATTTACGCAGGGGGATCAGGCATACATCGGCGCCGGCGATAAGCCAGGGCATACGCTCATGCGCCATGGCATCGAGGAACGTGACATTGGTAAGATCGCGTCTCCTGGCCTGCTCCATGAGATCGGCTTTTTGGACGCCATCCCCAACCAGAACGATATGCATATTGGCGTCATCTCGCAGCATGTCCGCGGCATCAATGACTGTGGAGAGGGCATTCGCCATGCCATGATTGCCCGCGTAGAGCACAGTAAAGCGCTCATCCCACCCCAGTTCAGCGCGCGCCTGTGCCTTTGGCAGGGGACGGAAGCGGGTGGTATCTACACCATTGGTCAGGACAAACACGCGCTCCTGTGCCAGGCCGCGTTGTATGAGTGTCTGGCGAATACCCTTTGTCACGGCCCAGACCGCACCCGCGCGCCGGTACGTTGACCATTCAAGCCATTCAGCAAGCCGGATGAGGAGGCGATTGCGCAACATACCCAACTGAATAGCAGACTCTGGCCAGATATCGGCAACCGTGAAAATAAATGGGCAATGCTTCAGTCGTGCCAGGATACGTCCGGCAATGGCATCAAAGAGAGGCGGCGATTCAACGATAATCACATCTGGCCGGCCCACCGCCTGCCAGCCAAGGAAGGCCGAGAGACAACCAAAGGAAAGTTGCGCCAGGATACGCCGCAGAAACCCCCTGTTGGGCGTGGCATAGCTCCACACGCGCACGACACATATGCCGTCATGCTCCTCCCGTTGCAGCACACGGCCGCGGTATTCGGGAGCAACAATACCGCTGGGAAAATTAGGAAAAGTCGTTAATATTGTGACCCGGTGACCCTGCTTCACAAGGCATAAGGCAGTTTCGCTGATGCGTGTCGCCGGGGGCGTTATTTCCGGTGGATAATATGGTGTGATAAAGAGTATATGGGCCATAGCTATTTCCTTGCTGCCGGTGCGACAGGACGCACGCCTTGCTGGTGGGCCAGAGAAGCCGAAGCGGTGCCCCTCCATGATAGTTCAGCATGTAAGAGGTTCTGTGCAATGCGCACTGCCGCATCGCCCTCACCAAATGGATTCTGCTGTGGGGGTTCTGGCCTGGGCCTCTCAACCGCCTCGATGATCCTCTGCCAACTGGTGCCAGCCAGCACATTCCACCCCAACTCAACCGTTTCTACCCACTCCGTCTCCTCACGCAGCGTCACGCAGGGTACGCCAAGGAGGAAGGCCTCTTTCTGCAAGCCGCCGGAATCGGTAAGGATATGAGCGGCGGTCTTCCCCAGGGCCATCATATCCAGGTAGCCCAACGGCTCCATCACCCGCACATGCTCCTGCCAGGTGATGTTATAGTGTTCCAGGCGGGCGCGCGTGCGTGGGTGGACAGGGAAGATCACCGGCATATCCAGCCTGTTCAGGCCATCCGCGATACCGCGCATAGCTTGCGGGTCATCGGCATTGATGGCGCGATGCACCGTCACCAGCGCGTAGGACTGCGGAGCGAGCCGTAGCGTCTGTAAAAGCTTCTCCCCGCGCGCATCCAGCTCAGGCTGCACCTGGAGCAGCAGGTCATACATAACATCGCCAACAAGCTCCACACCGCGCGCAATGCCTTCGTTATACAGATTCATACGCGATGTCTCCGTTGGACAAAAGAGACGAGACGAGATATGGTCGGAGAGGACGCGATTGATCTCCTCCGGCATACTCTGGTCAAAGTTCCGTAAGCCGGCCTCCACATGCGCCACGGGGATGTGTAGCTTGGCGGCAGCGAGCGCGCCGGCCAGCGTCGAGTTGGTATCGCCATACACAATCACGTAATCGAAGCGCTCTTTCATGAACACCTCTTCAAGAGCTTCGAGCATACGCCCGGTCTGGGCCCCGTGTGGAGCGGAACCACATCCCAGGTGGTAGTCAGGCGCAGGGATATGCAGTTCGTCGAAGAACTGCGCCGACATGTTGTGGTCGTAGTGCTGCCCTGTGTGGATGATCAGCTCCTCATGCCGCTGTTCCCGCAACGCCCGGCTGACAACTGCCGCTTTGACAAGTTGGGGACGCGCCCCTACAATTGATGCTACCCTCACTTCAATCCTCTTTCCTATCATCCAGGGGCCGCTTTAGCTTCCCTTCGGCTTCCCTACCCACTAACATCGATCAGGCCCGCGCCCTGGCGTTAGCCTGTACCCTGGGCATCCTGCTATATCGCTCGCCCTACCATTGGCTCGCGCCTGGCCAGTTGCAGATCTCGGTGCGGCTCCGGTTTTTCGCGGTCGCCATCCCCGATAGTCACATAACGCATGCCCAGGGATTCTATATGCGCTCGACTAAGGGCCCGGCGTCCGTCCAGCAGCATACGACAGGCGGGGAAGCGACTGAAGTCGTATTCCTGATAGGCCTGGTGGCTCGCCTGTAAAACAATAGCCTGAATCTCTTCCGCGTGTTCAGCCCGCAGGGGCATAAATCCCAGCGCCTGTAGCTCATCCTCGTTGTACAGCGGGTCATCGGCGTAGATAGTGGCCCCACGCTGCCAGAGAGCATCCTGGAGCAGCCTGGCACTCGTGAAGGCGGTTTCGCGTACATCGCCGCGATAGGCTACCCCCAGAATAAGCACCGACTGTCCCTCAAGCGGACCCAGAATGGCTTCAACGCGCCGCACGGCATACTGGGCCATGGCGTCATTAATGCGACGGGCCGCGCGCGGCAACTGCAACATCGGCAAGTCGGGGAGGAGCGCCGGCGACTTTAACTGCTCCGCTCCCGTGAGTAGGAAGTACGGGTAGACCGGGATACAATGCCCGCCGACTCCAAGGCCTGGCGTGTGAATATGCGAGTACGGTTGGGTATTGGCGGCCGCAATCGCCGCCACCACGTCGAGCTTATACGCATCAGCAAAGCAGGCGAATTCATTCGCCAGCGCGATGTTGACATCGCGATAGGTCGTTTCGATGAGCTTCACAAATTCAGCCTCATCCGTTGAGGCCATGGTAATGATATTGGCATCCAGCACAGACTGGTAGAAGGCCACCGCGGCCTCCTGGCTCTGCTCATCGATACCCCCCACAACCTTCGGGTAGGTGCGCAGGTCACGGAAGATATGGCCAGATGAGACGCGTTCAGGACTGTAGGCCAGCAAAAAATCCTGGCCGGCTCTGAGCTTTGCGGTACGTTCAAGTATCTGGCGCAGGCGCACTGCCGTTGTACCCACCGGCAAGGTAGTTTCATAAATGACGAGTGTGCCCGGTTGAAGCCCCTCTCCTATGGCGGTCGTGGCCGCATCAAGCGCATGGAAGTTCACCTCATGGTGCGCGTTGGTGACGACCGGAACGACGATGATCACAATGCCGGCCTGGCGCACAGCCTCTGCGGTATCAAGCGTCGCGGAAAGCGCGCCGCTCGCTACCGCGGAAGGTACCGCCAGCGCAAGCTCCGGCTCCTCCTGAACGTGGGATTGCCCAGCATTGATCATGGCAACCACTTCTGAATTGATGTCACAACCAATCACACGGCGACCGTGCTGCACAAATTGGATGGCGAGTGGCAGACCAATCTTGCCCAGGCCAACTACAGCCACAGTTGCGGACGTGCGACCGGCGTTAGGTATTTGATATTGCATGTCAGATCTCAACTCCTACGGCCGCAGGTACCTGCGGTCTTTCCACAACTTCCTGGCGCGTTGATCTACTGAGTTGGAGTACAACCCGTAAGACCGCAACACCGTCCTCACCTGACACAGTGGGCATAGTATCGCCCTGGATAGCAGCCATGACATCCTCATACTCAAGGCGTAAAGGCTCGGCTTTTTGAATTTTGAGGCGCGTCATGGTTCCTTCGCTCACCCCGGTCAGAGAACGCAGCGCATCCCAGTTCGTGGTCGTATAATCGTTTTTGTAGAAATACACATCTTGCGTCAGATAATTGACGAGGTACATACCTTTTTCGCCGGTGATACTCAGTTCTCGTATCTTGGTCGGCGTTAGCCAGTTCACATCGAGCACACCTATGGCCTGGTTTGTGAAGCGCAGGACCCCAAGCAATAAGTCCTCGTGGCTGGTGTGGATGTGACGCTGCGTCTCTGAATACACATGTTCCACCTCTGCATTGGTCAGATAGCGCATGACATCGATATCATGCGTCGCAAGATCGAGCGTGACGCCAACATCGCGAATGCGCGGGGGGAACGGGCCAAGCCGGCGCGCATGCAAGTGAAACATCTTCCCCAGTTCATCCGATGAGAGGCGCTGTCTTACCGCAATCACCGCCGGATTAAAGCGTTCGACATGGCCTACAGCGAGCTTGACACTGCGCTTTTGCGCAAGCTGGATGAGTGTAACGGCCTCTTCAAGCGTGCTCGTCATGGGTTTTTCGACGAGCACGTTGATGCCCTGGTCGAGCACATACGACGCGGCCTCAAAATGCAGGTGGGTAGGCACAACCACGGCCACAAGATCGGGCCGGGCCTTTTCTACCATCTGACGATAATCGCTATAGCCAGGCACATGAAACCGGCTCATTGCCAGCTTTAAGCTAGGCTCATGGGTTTCGGCAACACCTACAATTTGAACCTGCTCCTCGCTGAAATCCCTGAGCACCCGCAGGTGGTTCATACCCATCGAACCGGTGCCGATCACGGCGATTTTCAAGCGCATAGTACCCCCACCTCCTGCACAATGGTTGCGAGATCCGCTTCGCTCAGCCCCGGATGGACCGGCAGCGACAACACTTGCTTTACTGCCAGTTCTGTCACAGGCAAGGACACATCAATTGTGGCCTGCCCGCCATTCGCCGTTGCAGGCGCCTTTGAAAAGGCAATTTTACCCGCATACTCGCGATAAAAAGGTTGCTGGTGAACAGCCCGCGGGTAATGAACCGCCGTCGCAATCCCCCGATCCCGTAGCTTCAGCATCCACTCGTCCCGCTGCTCGGGGACTCTGATGGTGTACTGGTGATAGACGTGCCGGTATCCCGGACGCACTATAGGCGTTTGAAGCGATGCGCGCAGCCGTTCCGTCAAGAAGGCGGCATTGGCGATGCGCTGGCGGGTAAAGCGCTCCAGCTTTTCTAATTGCACCAGGCCAAGCGCCGCCTGCATCTCTGTCATGCGCAGGTTGTGGCCCAGTGTCACATGGCAATAGCGCTCTTTCTGTCCATGGTGGCGCAAGAGACGCACGCGCTCAGCGATAACAGGATCATCAGTCGTGACCATGCCACCTTCACCCGTCGTGATGTTCTTGGTGGCATAGAATGAGAAGCACCCTGTGCCAAAGCTGCCAACCGGCTTCCTATCTATGGAGGCCGCATGCGCCTGGCACGCATCTTCGATGATCGCCAGGCCATGGGTGGCGGCAATGGGTACCAGGCGCGTCATATCGCATGGATGGCCATACAGGTGAACCGGCATGAGCGCTTTCGTGCGCGGGGTGATGACCCCCTCTACCAAAGCTGCATCCATGGTATATGTATCCGGCTCAATATCGACGAATACTGGAGTAGCACCAACGAGCAGAATCGCATTGACAGTCGCGGCAAAAGTGAACGCCGTTGTGATCACCTCGTCGCCTGGCCCAATATTGTGGGCTAACAAAGCAAGATAGAGGGCGGCCGTTCCTGAAGATAGAGCCACCGCCTCTCGTACTTGGCAGACTTCCGCGAAGCGCTGTTCAAAAGCTGCGACTTTCTCACCCTGGACCAACTGACCGGATGCGAGAACGCGCTGAACAGCTACTTCCTCCTCATAACCTAAAAGAGGACACGCCACCGAAATCATAAAAATACTTTCCCGCTATATTAAAATACGAAAACACCTTCGATGCTTATCTCCCAGGAACCAGAATCTTTGGTGGAGCGCCGAGGATAAAGGCCGGTGAATTCATGACCACAAGTGTAAAAAGGACCTCATTCGCCCAAAGTAGAATTAAACGCACCTTCGTATGAGCCTTATGCATCTCCCCCTAACTGACCAAATGTCAAAATGCATTATCCAAATATCATTATAATAATGCATGCTGTTTTGTCAAACGATTGTTACCGATATAGTCAGGGCGATATTTACGTTAAAACATCTTAATAATCAATAAATAAAATGAAAGAAAACTGGTATTGCTTTCATTGTATTAGCTTTGGCTGAGTGATCTTAGCAGGGTTGCTGGCGCAGAAAATTTAAAAATAGTAATTAATGGGATTATGCAGGGGAATCATAAAACGGATGACCCGGTCCGCGTAGGGGCGATGGCTTGCCTCGCCCAATAAGCGTCAAGTGAAGGCATCGCTTGCAGAAAGCGAGCGGCGAATCCGTAGGGCGTGGCTTGCCTCGCCAGTCCGCCCGCAGGGCGGTTCCAGGTGACTGGC
>JBDTHH010000396.1:0-3254 GCA_039937055.1 Ktedonobacteraceae bacterium
GATGTGGCGGGAGTGGCTTGTCGCAGCCAAGTCGCACGCAAACACCGCGTGCAATCTCCATAAGGAATAGGCCTATCAAATGGCCAAATGGAATGATGGGATAGAAAGTCTCATAGAGAAAGAAGAGGCCACGAAACACGATCAGCGGTCATGGCCTCTGGCGCATTGGGCACCGTTCAATGATCCCTGGTTGGGTTCCTCACCACTTTAATATTCTGGCGTCTTGAATACAGTCACAAAGCTTCCGGTCTCTCCTCGAAGCCTGTTCAAGAAGTATTGCAACCTGTGCAATTTTCCGGACATCATCGCTTGGAGAATCAACTCATGCAGCTCGGCTCGATGTGGACCACCGCACTCCGCCAAGAACACGCCATATCTCATCGTGACGTACTGAACGAATAAACGCATCTGCCGGAGATACGCTTTGAACGCCAGTGGGAGATCTGATTCTGCGCAACGACGCTCGATAGAGCGAAACAGAAGCAGATCCTGTTGTGTTAATTGACCTGTACAGTCTCGATACAGGTAGTCCTCAATCACTGCACCTGGCGTTGGTCGATAGGCAATGTGCGTCGAAAGTTTCAAGACAAATTCCTGGGCGAAGCGGTCAGTCGCCGCCTCCATAATGTTTCCCAGGTTATGGGTCGTCGAAGAACGAACGGTATCTCGTGCGGAATAGCTCTGGCCCTGCCAACGCCGGAAATTGATGCCGTACTGTAACCGATAAAAGTTCAGGGAGCTTTCTGTTCCCGGCGGGATCGGGCAAAAAAGCCGGTAGGTCGCATAGTGGAGGGTATCGTGGACATAGGCGCGAAGCAGCTCTAAGGTTTGCAACGTCTTGTCAATCGAAGAGTGGGAGAGCGCTCCAGAGAGGCTCGTCAAAGCAATCTGCTGAAGATATCGATATCCCTGGTCAGCATGGTAGAATCCTCCGAACCATCCAGCGTCAGCAGGTGCGGCCAGGCCCACCCAAACGCGGGCTGGGTCAAAGGCATAGCAGCCGGGAAGGTGGGAAAGGGAGTCAGGCAACCTTTCCAGAGCCTCACGTAGCAAGGGCTGGTGAATGCACGACGCGTACCCATCAGTGTAGGCTAACATCTCAAGGGTGGTAAAAGAAACCTGTGGATGAGACGCTTTGATGAAATGCTCCGGGTTTCGACGATACAGGGCCAGTTGTTGTCGGATTGCCTCCTGGTCGTGCTTTTTTCCAAGAAAGTGCTCTGCCATCGTGGTTGCTCCATTCCCGCATGTATGCGCGGATGCAGATACCTGCGACGACAACCCAACAGGCAATGTCCTGGTAGGGGAAAAAGCTCCGTCAGTCTACCAGGGAAGGCTCTGGAGTTGAAAATGCCAGCTCGATGATCTCACGATGGGACGGAAGAAGGCCCTCTGGTAACGCGCCTTTTGAGAAAAACCTGGCTTCGACCACTTCTTTGGGGTCAAGGTGAAGGCTTCCTCCGTTCAGTTTCCCCTGAAAACTCACTTCCAGGCGCAGCCGAAAGCCGCTCACCATCCGCAGAAAACGCGTCACCTCAATCTCCAACCCCGTCTCTTCACGTACCTCCCGGCACAGGGTATTCTCCAGCGTTTCGTTTCTGTTCGCATAGCCGCTGGGAAGCCCCCAGGAACCGGGACGCCAGAAGCGATGGCGCAGGAGCAAGACCTGGCCGTGATCATTCACAATGACCCCGGAGACGCCGATGATGAATTTCCTGTGGGCCAGATACAAAATGTACCACTGCGGGGTGCCCCGCAAGAGCCGCCAAATCCTAACCAGAAGCGCGTTCATCTATGACACATCTTTCTTCACTGAAAACAGACTGTTCCATTCTGTTTTGTTCTCCATGCCAGCTATTGTGTCATATCGCCTGTGAATTGTACAGTCACACAGGATCACTATCTCTTGTCGTCTTGTTCCTCTGACACGCGCTACGTTTATCGATTCCACACCCCCTCCATGGCTTCGCCCTACTGGTCAAAGCATGGGTGAGGCAACGAGGAATGTCCTCTTGTGTTCACGTCGCTCCCAAAGGGCATGGAAGGCATTGACACGCTACGCTCAGTATGAGACACTACAAAGAACGATGTCTCATTCAAGAAGACTGTAGCATGGTTCTCAGGTGAGAAAACGCCAATTTGATCGCAAAAAATGAAGTTTTGACGTTTTTCTCAGGAGGGCATTCCTTATACTAGAAAAAGGGAATGAGTGGGCGAGACACTGGTTGCTCTTCTGAATGAGGTGCTGCATGGCACACGAACCATTACACCTGCTGACTGCCAGCAATGGAGAGCCGGATTACGGACAGATGATTCGGTTCTGGCGGAAACATGTCCTTGGATGGAAAAACGCTGGCATCGTTGTGGATCTCTACAATGAGCAGGCACGGTTCGTGGGCGAGCAGGAAATCAGTGTACGGTGGTGGCAACGCATGGAGCACAATAACCTTGTTCCTACTGATCAACGGCGGCGTCGCTTGATCCAGGTGCTCTTACATATACCCCCGGCCTACCTGGCCATGACAGCCCTGGCCCCCTTCCTTTCAGCAGAAGACGCGGGCACGCTCTTCGTCGCCTTGCCCCATCGCTCCCCTGATCTTGACCTGCACACCTTGAAGCCTCGGCTCGCCACGTTTTGGAGATCGAGGGAAACCAAGAAACCAGCGGTCTTTGCAGAACTCATCAGCAGCACAGCAGCATTGGAGCAGGCCGTCTTGTACGGCACCGCACCCCAACGCGCGCACGCAACCTTGCTGCTATGTCAGTATCTGATTGCAGCCGGAAACGCCTGCCGGTACCAGGGGCATATGAATATCGCGCTGGCCTATATAGAGAAGGCACTGACCTTAGCACACGAACGAAAGCCGGATGATGATCAGTACGCCCTCTTGTTCTTGAAGGCACTCTACATCCGGGGATTTACCCACTTTAATCGCTGGACCAACGCAGGCCAGGATAGGGAGGCCGACCTGGTTGACGCTATCGCTGATTTCGACGAAGCCGCCACGCTCATGCACCAGGCGAGCTATGCGGTTCCCTCTGCCATATGCGCTGCAATCCTTGCGGACGGAGGGCGCGCCTGCTCCTACCGGGCACAGGATCGCGCTGACACCCTCGCCGCGCTCAAAAGCATCGACCAGGCGGGAAACCAAGTCAGCGCCAGCACGTTTTCCAATGACTCTCAGTTTTTGCGCGTGGATACGGAGTGGTTCCATATCGATAAAGCGGAAGCACTGATCGCAGGAGGAATGCAT
>JBDTHH010000397.1:0-8989 GCA_039937055.1 Ktedonobacteraceae bacterium
GGGAGGCCCGCAAGCTTACCGATATGCTGCATGGAGTGAACGAGGCGGCCTGGTCGCCAGATGGGCAGTGGATTGCCTTCACCGCGCCGACAGGCCCTACGGATGATGATGCAGTCCTGACGGGACAGAAGAAGCTGAACAGCGATGAAAAGAAGCAACGCGAGGATGAGGAGCGCACGCGCCTGCGCACGATCTCACGCATCTCCTATCGCCTCGACGGGCGGGGTCTCTTCGACCGCTACAACCAGCTTCTTGTGATGCCGGCCCCGCCTGATGAGGAGCGCGGCATTGACTCGGCTAGCATCCGCCGCCTGACCGCCGGCGAGTATGGGCACGCGTTCCTACGCTGGACGCCGGATAGCCAGGAGATCGGGCTGCTGTGCAATCGTGACGAGAACCGCGATTTTTCGTTTGTACAGGACCTATGGGCTATTGAGCGCGAAACGGGCGCGGCGCGGCGCATCAGCAACAACACTATGGAGATCGCCAGTTACGCCTGGTCGCCCGACGGACGGCAGGTGCTGCTGGCCGGCTCACGCGACATGCGCATCGAGGGGAGCAGCAATATCGGCCTCTACCTGCTAGCGCGAGACGGCGGGCCTGAGCAACTACTGACCGGGGATGTGGATAACCATGCCGAACCCGGTATATCGGCAGGATTTGGCCTGCCCGGCCCATATCAACCTCAGTGGAGCGCCGACGGTCAGCGCGTCTATTTCCTGGTTAGCGAGCGCGGCTGCATTCACCCCTACCGCCTGGATATCGCCCGCAAGGAGACAACCCGCCTGCTGAGTGATGACAGCGTCACGTACTGCCTGGCGCTCCTGCCGGACGAGCAGGGTCTCCTGCTCACCCGCGCCCTCCCGCTACATCCATGGGAACTCTACCAACTGCCGTTGAACGCCGGGGAGGCTGCCGAGGCGACACGCCTGACCCACCTGCATGACCAGCAACTGGCCGAATTCACCTTGAGCGAGCCAGAGCGCATATACTATCAAGGTTCAAACAGTGATGAAATTGACGGCTGGTTAATTCGACCTGTAGGCGCGCGGGAGGGAACACGCTATCCGCTGGCGCTCTTTATTCACGGTGGCCCCCAGGGGGCATACGGCGTGAGCATGTATCCCCAGTTCCAGCTTTTCGCGGCGCTGGGCTTCGCGGTCTTTTATTGCAACCCGCATGGCAGCACCGGGAGCGGGCAGGCCTTCATGCGCCAGGTGGAGGGCGACTGGGGCGGCTGGGACTTCCAGGATATCATGCGCGGCGTCGACGAGTGCATCGCGCGCGGCGTCGCTGACCCGGAGCGGCTGGTGGTGACCGGCTACAGCTATGGCGGCTACATGTCGATGTTCACTATCGGACACACCACGCGCTTCAAGGCGGCGGTCCCCATGGCCGGCGTCTCCAACCTGACTAGCTTCGTAGGCACATCCGATCTGGGCTTCTGGCAAACGTACCAGGCGAAGGGCAAGCCCTGGGACCCGGAGCGCGCTGACTACTATCGCGAACGCTCGCCGCTGACAGCCGCCGCGCAGGTGACCACGCCCACGCTCTTTGTGCATCCCGAAAACGACCTGCGCTGCCCGATCGAGCAATCGGAGCAATTGTATATGACGTTGAAGATGATGGGCAATGTGCCTGTGGAGTTCGTGCGCATCCCCGGTTCATGGCATGGAGGCACCGCCAAGCCAAGCCAGTGGCGCGCCTACTGGGAGAAGACCGTGGAGTGGTTCCGCAAGTACGTGGAGATCCGGCCCGCAGAGTACGAGTAGCAATATCAGGTGAGGGTAAGCATGACACGCGATGTTTACCCTCACAACGCCTTTACCTCACACCCTTGACCATGCGAATGGCAATCGTGCCCAGGGCAAAGTAGATGATGGTGACGCTGAACATCGCTGTATAGCCTGCATGATTCGGCAGGTTATGCAGGAGTTGGAGAATGACACCGCCGATCACGGTGCCTATCACCTGGGGCAAAATACCCATCGCCGACCAGATACCCATGAACTTGCCGGCCTCGCCGGTGGGCGGCAGCACATCGGTCGTCAACGCCCAGTCTACGCTGGTGTAGGCCCCGTAACCGATGCCGAAGAACGCGCCCGCGATCAACGCTCCGTACTGGCTCTGGAAGAAGATGAACAGTAGACAGACAATCGTCATCATGGCGCCGGAGAGATAGACCAGGCCTTTGCGCCCCCAATGATCGGAGGCCCAGCCGGCGAAGATCGAGGTGGGCAACGCCATAATCAGCACAGCCGGTTGGAAGATCACCCCGTTGAAGAGTTCGCCAGAGAAGGGCGTATGAAAGAAGATAGCCTTCACACCTGGACCGCCGAGCACATCGTCGAAGTAATATTGCAGGAAGTAGTAGACGCCCCAGATGCCCATCATCACCAGCAGGCGCGCCAGCAGCACCCATGACAGGTCAGGATAGCGAGCTGGATTGAAAAGGAACTTCTTCATGAACGCCACGACATCGAAGCGCCTGCGCTCACTGAGCGCGAGCGGCGTCTCCTTGACCGTGATCACCGTGTAGATCACAAAAACAATCTGCACGACCGCGATCAACAGGAAAATCTGCACCACCTCGTTGCGGTAGATAGGCAGAGCATCATTCTTATTGATGATGAGACCGGCAATCACCGAACCCAGCACCGTCCCCAGCAGCGTAAAGAGGCCATTGAAGCCAGCGGAGAGTCCGCGCTGGTGTTGAGGCACCTTATCGGCGATGATGGCGCTCCAGGGGGAGTTCGCCAGGTTGTTGGTAAATTGCAGCAGCACAAACAGCAGCGCGAAGAGGAAGAGCAGGCTCGTAGTGCCGGCCCAGGATGGCACGAAGGCAAAGGCCACCAGCACAATCACATTGAGGACCGTGCCAATAATCATAAAGGGGCGGCGGCGGCCCATCCGAAAGGTCGCGTAGTCGGAGAGCGCGCCCACCAGGGGATTGACGATAACGGCGACGACCGTTCCCCAGAGCACGACGGTGGTCAGGTTGATAGCCTTGTCGGCCACGGGCAGGAATTTGGCCACCATGCTGGGGAGAACGACCGCGAGCAGCGCCTGCCAGTGGAAGTTGTTCGCGATCCAGAACGCATTAATGTTGATCTGGTCGAAGAGGGTAACGCGTCGTAACGGTTCGGCAGCAGAAGGGCGAACGGCAACATCGCCAGGGTCCTTGCTAATCTCCATCGTAGTGTGGTCCCTCTCTGTAAGATTTGAGCGTATAATGGGCGTTTCGTTTGCCTCGCGGGCCAGACTGTGCTCATTATACGGGCGCTGCCCCGTTCTGACAAGATGCAGGCTTCCTCCCTTCAGGGCTATACCTGGGCCTTTCTATTGACGTGCGTATGGCCGGGTGATACGATGTTCCCGCTCTTCAAGCAATCCATCTCATTATACAAGGATTATGCGCGCCCGCTTCTATCCCTGGCAGAGGTGCCTTGATCAAGAGATGAAGGCAAGGTTAAAATCGATGAATTTTGATGCAATAAGCACCCTCGCTACAATCGTCTATATTGTACTTCTCTGTCTCTTCGCTGTCCTGTTTTACATCGTCGTTTTCCGCATGAGGAAGTACGCGCTGGGCATTGCTACGTATAGCTGGCTTATCCAAGCTGAATGCCAGCAACGCCAACCTGTACGATGCTCGTGGTCGCCTGCATCACAAACTTGGACAAAACGAGCGGGCCCTCCAGGACTACCAGCGCGCGCCTGAACGGAATCCCGGCATCTATCGATCTCACCTTGACCTGGGTGTGCTTTACCTCAAACAAAAAGACTACCAGCGATCACTGCACCACTTTGATAGGGTAGTTGCACTGAAACCCAAATTATACGCCGCTTATCAGAATCGTGGGATAGTCTATCTTCAACTCAAAGAGTATCAGGCGGCCCCACAAAACTTCGATCGCGCTTTAGCGCTCAAGCCTGCATCTGCACAGGTATATCAATTACGAGGTGATACCTATAAAGCCCTTCAGAAATATCAACGCGCTATCAACAGGCCATTCAGGATTACGATGCGGCGCTTGCCCTTGATCCTCAGCTCGCGAATGCATTGCTTAGTCGAGGCGTGACGCATTTCCGCCTGAAAGCCTTTCAGCAAGCGCTTGAGGACTGCAATGCCGCCCATAGCACAGGATGCCAGCAACATCTTAGCGTACATTGCTCGTAGCGCTATTTACTGTAGTCTTACACAGTTTGAACAAGCTCAGGGTGACTGCATGCATGTGCTTGAACTCAGCCCCAACCATGATCTTGCCTTTCACAACCTTGCCTGCACTATGCTGGTATGGGAGACCTCACACAGGCCAGGGTCTACGCCCTCAGAAGCTGTGACCAGAAGCCCGAGAACGCCGAGCATGGTTGCCTGCTGACATGGCTGAAGATGTGCCAGGATGGTCCTGAGCAGGCAACGGCGAACTATCTTAAGGACCTTGCCGCCTTTGACCCACAGGTAGATGCTGCCTACCTGTGTCGTGGCATCGCACTATGGCTACAAGAAGAATACGAGGCTGCCCTTCTAGAATTAGAGCAACTCAGCGCGCTGGAACCACTCTCTAAAGAGGCCTACTTCTGGATAGGGGTTGTCTACGCCTCGCTTGGCCGTGATCAGGAGGCCATTGACGCACTCAAACATGCTCTGGAACTGGGCCTTTTCCCTCAATTGCTGACCCCTCTCACATGGCTCAAAGAGACACGCCCCGATTTTTATGAGCAATACGCTCGCCCTTTGCTAGCCCAATGAGGAGCAAGATTATGTTGCATCTTTTTGAAGGTATAGGCCAATTTTTTATTGTGAAAAGAACTCTGGATACTCGAATAGTTATGAGCAATTTTCTGAAAGCAAGCTTAATTAATATATTGACAATACTACAGACTGGTTTTATAATTTATATTGCTTCGTTAAAAATTGTAGTGCAGCTATTCTAGTCTATCATTCGTGAGTTTGAGGCTACCTCCTGGATTTTCACTGTCATGATGTCTTTTCATGTCACATGCACATTCTGCTCTTAGATTGTGCTAAACCTCTTATTTTCGCCCCCTATCAGAAATCCAAGAATGGGAAAACATGAACGATCAGTCACTGAACGATCTTTTTTTGGCACATCCTTATGATGAGCTTGAAGAGTTAAACATTGGCGCGAGGGAAAAGCGCGACACGGTTCCACTGGAGGAACAGGAGCGCGAATACCGCTCTTACCTGGAGAAGGAAAAGCGTGTTAGAGCAGTGACGCTCTGCTTCTCGGACCTGGAAGGGCGCTTCCACATGTTAGATTATGACAAGAAATTTCTCTTAGACTCAGCAGATAATCTGACATTTGATGGTTCATCTATCCGAGGATTTACGGCTCAGCGTGAATCAGATTTGCGTATCAAGCCTGATTGGAGCAGTTTTTTCTGGTTACCTGCCGATCTTTTTGGACCTGGCAAAGTCATGATGTTTGCCAATATTTTAACGCGCGAAGGTGGGCAGTATGCCTCTGATTTCCGTGGTTTATTGCAGAACTTCACGCGAGATCTCAAGGCACAAGAGGGTTTAAGCGCACTCGTAGCGGCAGAGGTTGAGGGATTTGTGTTAGCTGGGCAGAATGCGGAGCAGAATTTTGACGAGAAGGATGGTTTTCATCTCCTCTCCATGAGTGGTTATTTCCATTCGTTGCCACGTGACCCGCTACGTCAATTTATCGATTACTCTTCAGTGGTCCAGCGAGCTATGGGTTTTAAGAATGAGAAAGACCACCCTGAAGTGGCTCCGTCCCAATTTGAGATGAACTTTTCCTATGGAGAAGCCTTGCGTGTGGCCGACCTGATTCAGCTCTACAAATTGCTCTGCCGCCAGGTTGCTAGCAATATGGGCATGACTGCATGCTTTCTGCCAAAGCCTGTTATGGGTATTAACGGCAGTGGTATGCATATCAATATGTCTCTGGCAGAAAACGGGAAGAACATTTTCTACGATAAAGCGGGAAAAGAGAAATTATCGACCGTTGCGCATAATTTCATTTCCCGTACGCTTAATCATGCACAAGAGATCTGCCTGGTGTTGAATGCGAGCGTCAATGCGTATCGTCGGCTAGATCCACATTTTGAAGCGCCGAATCAGATCAAGGTCTCGGCTATAGACCGAGGTTCAATGGTGCGTATTCCGGTGGGCAACGAAAAGACCGCGCGTATAGAGGTCCGTTCTGTTGGTCCGGATGCCAATCCCTACCTGCTCCTCTACATCCTTTTCAAAACGGGGCTGCATGGTGAGCTTTCGTCGGTATCTGCTACGGGGGATGAACCAACGAGTCTGTTGCCTGGTACCATTCAAGAGGCGATAGCGCTTTTTGAGTCTGGCGATTTCGTGAAAAAGATCCTGGGTAAGGAGAATATTGAGAAATATCTGGCTTGCAAAAAACAGGTAGCCAGTCGTAGCCCCAGTGAGTTGGGAACGTTGGTAAAGACCTCTGAAGTCTCCTATCATCATGAGGTTACCAACCAGGAATTGTGGAATAACTTCTAAGCCCCGCGTTTCGTGTACACTTGCACAAATCGCTAAAACGAGGTAAGCCATTCCATCAACGTACGGAATGGAGAATGCCGAGTAGCCGAGAGGCATTGCAGCCTCCAAGCGCCGAATAGCCCCGGGAGGCATTGCAGCCTCCGAGACCCCCTCTAGCCTCGCCCGATTGCAAGGTCGTCTCAGCCGCTTCCACCAACGGTTGCAAAGCTTTAATCAACTGGACGTTGCCTGCAAAGAGGCGATCAACAACGTCTTCCTCGTCCTGGGTAGCCAGCACACGACCCAATTGCCTTAGCCTATCAGAGTTTACACGGGTTTTCGAGATCGCAGAAGGCCCTATGCTTTTTGCCCGCCGAGAGTATATGCCCATAGACATGTATAGCGCGCGCCTGAACGCGAGAGTTCGCTTTTCATCACATTCACCTGTGTAACCGCCTGCGGCGGGAGGGATGAGGGAACCTGGACAGTTTGCAGGAAATGTTGGAGGGACTGGAGTTGGTCTGGAGACAGGGGAGATTTGATGCGCGCAAGAGTGAGATGAGCCGCGAGAGGGCGCCGGTCGACCTCAAAGCCGGGCAGTTCAAGCCCGCGCTGGAGCACACGATGGAGTTGCACGAGGCTACCGGTGGGTTCGTCTATGCCCATCCAGATGACACGCGGCTGGCGTGGAGAGCCAAAGGTTCCCAGGCGCGAGAGGCGATACTCGAAAGGGGAGAGCTGCTGTGAGGCAGCTTCCGTGGCCTGGCGCGCCTGAGCCAACTGCTCATCGCTCAATTCGCCCAGGAACGCCAGCGTCAGGTGGATCGAGGCCGGGTTCACCCAGGAGACAGTGGACAAGGCAGCACTCCCCTGGCGGATTACCTCGCCAAGGAAGCGCTGGAGAGACGCATGCAGATCGAGAGCAATGAAGGTGCGCGTCATGCGGCATCTCCGGCGAACAACATGGCGTCGAGTTCAGTGCCATCGATGGTTTCGACCTGGATGAGGTGCTCGGAGATGGCAATCAACTTCTCCTTCTTCGCATTGAGGATCGAGAGCGCCGTCGCGTAGGCCTGCTCAACGAAGAGGCTGATCTCGCGATCAATCCTGGCCGCCGTCTCCGCACTTACCGTCGAGTTGCTCTCGCCGTCTGACTTGAACATGACATTGCCCAGCGGACTCATACCGAACTCGCAAACCATGCGGCGCGCAATATTCGTCACGTACTCGATATCCTGGCTAGCGCCCGTTGTGATGTCACCGAAGATGATCTCTTCAGAGGCACGACCGCCCATAGCGCCGGCCATCTTCGCCAGCAATTCGGAGCGGCGCATCAGGTAGCGATCCTCGGCCGGGGCCTGCACCGTAATACCCAGAGCCTGACCGCGCGCGATGGCGGTGACCTTGCGCACGGGGTCGGCGCCCGGCATCGAGCGCATCACAATGGCGTGGCCCACCTCATGGTAGGCGATGATCGCCTTCTCGGCTTCTGTGATCAGGCGACTCTTGCGCTCCGGGCCGGCCATGACGCGCAGGATAGCCTCTTCAAGATCGGGCATGTGAATAGTATCCTGGCCACGGCGGGCCGCGAGCAGGGCGGCCTCGTTCAGCAGGTTGGCGAGGTCTGCCCCCGAAAAGCCGGCGGTCTGGCGGGCCAGTTCAGTCAGTTCCGCGCCAGGGGCCAGCGGCTTCCCTCTGGCATGCACCTCCAGGATCGCCAGGCGACCACGGATATCGGGCTTATCGAGCGTCACCTGGCGATCAAAGCGACCGGGGCGCAGCAGGGCCGGGTCGAGCACATCGGGGCGATTGGTAGCTGCAATGACCACAATGTTTGTTTGCTTATCAAAGCCATCCATCTCAACGAGCAACTGGTTCAAGGTCTGCTCGCGTTCATCGTTGCCACCGGCGCCGGAAGCGTTACGCTGGCGTCCAACGGCATCGATCTCATCGATGAAGACAATGCAGGGCGCGTGATCTTTCGCCTCTTTGAAGAGGTCGCGCACACGTGCCGCGCCAACGCCAACGAACATCTCTACAAATTCAGAGCCGCTGATGCTGTAGAACGCGACATTGGCCTCGCCGGCCACCGCGCGCGACATCAAGGTCTTGCCGGTACCCGGCGCGCCCACGAGCAGCACGCCTTTGGGGGTGCGTGCGCCCATAGCGGTAAAGCGATCTGGCTGCTTCAGGAACTCAACAATCTCTTCCAGCTCCATCTTAGCCTCTTCGACGCCAGCTACGTCCCTGAACAGGATCGAGGGCCGCGACTCGCTGAAGCGCCTGGCCTTTGAGCGCGCAAAGGGCATAGCCTGCCCGCCCATGCTGCCGCGGCGCAGGAAGAAGGCCATGCCGCCAATAAGCAATGCCACCACAAACAGTTCGAGCAAGCCCTGAACCCACTGGTTGCGTTGCCCGCTATCAATACTGACCGCGATACCGTCGTGGCGGAATATCTCCGTCACGGCCTGCCCATTTTCCTTGACCGTGTGATAG
>JBDTHH010000398.1:0-13497 GCA_039937055.1 Ktedonobacteraceae bacterium
GCTTGGTTAGATAGCCACGTCCGGTGTCGGGAAGCAGCACCACCACAACATCATTGGGAGTCAGGCGACGCGAGTAGAGCAGGGCCGCGCCCAGAGCTGTTCCGGCCGAGCCACCCGTCAGGATACCCTCTTCATGTGCCAGGCGCCGCGCCCAGTAGAACGACGAGCGATCATCAATGCGAATCACCTCATCGACAAGCGAAGCGTCATAGTTATGCGGGACAAGCTCCATGCCGATGCCTTCAACCTTGTATGGGCCGGGTGTATCGCCCGAATAGACGGACCCTGGAGGATCGGCGCCGATGATCTTGATGGCCGGATTCTGCTCTTTGAGGAAGCGGGCTGTGCCGGAGATCGTGCCACCGGTGCCAATGCCCGCCACAAAAGCTGTAATGCGCCCGGCGGTAGCGCGCCAGATCTCCGGCCCGGTCGTGGCATAGTGCGCGGCGGGGTTCGCGGGATTGGAGTATTGATCGGGACAATAGGCCCCCGGTATCTCCTGGGCGAGCCGGTGTGCGACATTCTTGTAGTGTTCCGGCGAGTCGTGCGTAACGCTGCTGGGGCAGATCACCACCTCGGCGCCGTAGGCGCGCAGGAGGCTGCGTTTCTCTTCACTCACCTTGTCCGTCATCACAAAGATACAGTGATAGCCTTTGAGCGCGGCGGCGATGGCCAGACCATGCCCGGTATTGCCGCTCGTCGGCTCGACGATGGTTCCACCGGGACGTAGCAGCCCCTGCTTCTCGCAATACTCGATCATAGCCGGGCCAATGCGATCTTTCACACTGCCACCAGGATTGAGCATCTCCATCTTCGCCAGCACCAGTGGCGGTACATCGCTGGCTATGCGATGCAGGCGCACCAGTGGGGTATCTCCTATCGCTTCGAGTAGCGTATTATAGTAGCGCATCTCACCCACGGCGGGCGCTTCCGTCTTCTCTTGCATCATAAAACCCTAATCCGTTCCTCTGGCATTGCGTCTAGCGCATATTCCATACCAGCTACGCTGCCGGCACGTATTTTACCAGCCACAGTATAGCATATTGGAGCGCGTTTCTCCGCCGTTCTGCCCGCAATGGCTCAGCAAAACGACCATGAATTATCCCTTTTGCAAAAATTGCATCTCTTCCTACAACCCTACACCCGTAAAGACGTAGTTCAAGTAAGGAAACATACGTTTCATAGAAATTGAACAGGAGGATTAACGCATCATGATGCCACAAAGGGAGGCAAGTGAACAGCTAGACGAGCAAGCGAGTTCTTCATCCTATAGAGGATACGAGGGGCGTCCAGGTCATGATGAGAGGGGCGATGAAGCACCCTATGCACAGGCATGGAGGGGAGAGTCATCCGGAAAAGTGTATGCATCGGCGCGTGATAACAAAAATTTGTTTCGTCTGCTGCTAGCCGTGTTTGCAATGCTGATGCTGCTTGCATTTGCCTTTCTGTTCATAGTTTTTGTCGGGGGCGGGGCTGGAATCGCGGGGTTTGGCATTGCCAGCCTGGCTATCTTTATCATTGCCGTGGTAGGGATCGACAAGATTAAATAAGTCAGCGCACTGAAGCAATGTTCAAGCGAGCAGAGAGAGTCGAAACAGGCTTCCTGAGCTAGACTGTGGCGAATGGAAACACAGAAAAAGCTCAGGTGGAAGCCTGTCACTCCCGTATATCCCCATTGGACGAGATCTTTTCCGGCCCCTGCCCTTCCGGCGCAGGTGTGGATGTGGATGGATCGCCGATGTTTGCAGGTTGCAACACCTCACGCCGGTGTCTGCGATTGCGCCTGGTGAAGTGGTAGAGCAGGAAGAAAAACACCACAATCAGCACAATCGGCAGAAGGCGGGTTATATCAAGACCGCCCCCGCTGCCAGGATACTGGTAGACATCGTTGACAGCCGCGAACAGTTGCGAATTGCTATCTCCCCCAAGCTTGAGTGCATAGATCGACTGTCCTCTGGGCAGCCCTACCACCAGGGCGCTCCAGATCTGCCCGCCGTCGCTGCTGCGAAAGACGCCTATGCTGGTTCCGATATAGATGGTACCGGCATTGCCATAATCAATGAGAATACGCCGGATGGTCGTAGCTGCCAGCGGATCTTTGCCGCGTTCCCAACTCGCCCCCGAATTGTGCGAGAGAAAGACGCCGCGATTCGTACCAGCGATGACCAGCCCCGGTGTTCCCCCACCAGCGGAGGCCGGGTAGACGGCGTACACAGTGAGACCGGGGGGCAATCCATTAGTGAGAGCCTGCCAGTTTTTTCCGCCATCAGCCGAGCGATAGATACCCATATTCGTCGCCGCCCAGAGCTGGTGCTGCCCGGCATCAAAGATCAGGTCATTGACGGCGGTATCTGTGGGCAAGCCGCTTCCAGAGAGCGACCAGGTGCTGCCACTGTCGACGCTGGTCACTACCCCGTGATGGGCGGTACCCGCATAGATAGCGCCGGGGGTGCTGTAATCAAAGGCCAGCACGGTATAGCTATCGGCTGGGAGACCGTTCTTACCAACAGCGCTCCATTGTTGTGCCCCGTTGGCGCTCACAAAGAGGCCCTTGTCGCTGGCGGCATACAGTTTCTTGCCGCTGGCATCGAACGCGAGCGCGTAGATGGAGACCGGCAGCGGCAGCCCGCTGCTTTGCCTGCTCCAGTGCTGGCCATTATCCCTGGACACAAAGACGCCATCCTGGGTATCGCCGGCGTAGAGTATCTGCGAGTTGGCCGGGTTTGTCTCCAGAGCGCGAATATGCTGGTGCGGCAAGCCAGTGGCCTGCCAGGTACCGCTGCCCAGCAACCCTGTGTTGGAGGCACAGGCAGAGAGACAGAGAAGCAGCAGCGACAGAGGCCACCACAACCGGGCCAGGGATAGAGTATGACGATACGCTGAGGATGTCATCTCACGCATGCTTATTTAATCCTGGCGGCGAATGACCCGGCGCATATAGACGACGGTCTCCTGGATTTCATAACCCCTCGGCAGCTTTAACGACTTAGGGGTCTGTGGCTTGAGCATCTCGCGTACTCCGCCCAGGACCGGCAGCGTCTCCGCCACCTGTCCGGTTGAGCGAGCCATGCGCGTCAGCAAGCCGCGGCGCAGCAATTCTATGCCAACACCTACCGCCAGGGCACCCATGCCTGCGGCGATGCGGGACAACTGCGCGTTCTGAAACACAGCGGGAAGATTTGAGCGCGTAGAGTCGACAGGGACCAGGCTGGTTGAAGGCTCGATCAAATCCGCGCCGCACTGGCGACAAAACACATCATCTTCAAAGCTCGCGGCACGGCAATTTGGGCATAACATTGTGCTTCTCCTTATGAGATCTTGAATTGACTATTTTCTACTTTTCATTATTTCCGCGATCGCATCAATCACGATGGCGTTTTCTTCGATCGTATTATAAAAATACGGCGAGATGCGCAGCAGACCCGGGCGCGAGTCTGTAATAATATCACGATCGAGAAGTGCCTTGACGATCTGTTCTGGCTGCTCCAACTCCAGCATGATGATGGAACTCCGGCGCTCTGGCTCCTGGGGAGCGCGAACGGTCCAGCCGTGTTCGCGAGCGCGGGCCATCAGGTCGTTGGTCAGGTACCGTGTACGCTCGCAGATACGCTCGACGCTGATCTCCTGAATGATCTCCATACCTCCATTGGCGGCATAGATCGTGGGTACAGCCGGCGTGCCCATCTCAACCCTGGCGGCATCGGGCCGGAAGGCAAACTCGCGCGTCTTGAACTGGAACTGCTCACTATGTCCAAACCAGCCGGCGATTGTTGGCTGCAAGTTGGCGATCAAGCCCTCGCGAATATACACCAGGGCCAGCCCTGGTCCTCCCATCAGCCACTTGAGGGTACCCGTGACCAGGAAGTCGATATCCTGAGCCACGACATCAATAGGAATCTGGCCGGTGCCCTGATAGTCATCGACCAGCAGGTAGGCGCCGTGTTTGTGCGCGATATCGGCAACCGCGCGCACGTCCTGGATATAGCCACTTGTATAGAACACGCGCGAGGTGGCCACAAGGGCTGTGCGGCTATCCACCGCCGTCTCAAACAGTTCCGGGGGCGTGTAAATGGAGTCTGGACTCTCAACGAACTGGCATTCCAGGCCCAGGCGTTCTTTCACCAACCATTGATAGGCCAGCGTGGGGAAGTCCCTATCGGCCATGACCACCTTGTTGCGCTTGCTGTAATCGAGGGCCGTCGCGATAGAACTGAGGGCCACGGAGACGCTGGGCGCGATGGCGACCTCATGCACCTGCGCGCCTATGATGCTGGCGAACTTTTGGCGCGCCTTAGCGATCTCACCCAGCCAGATCTCGTACCAGGCATGCGCGCCCCATTCGTTCCACATAGCCATAAATTCTTCTATGCCGCGCATGGAACGTTCCGAGAGCGCCCCCAGAGAACAGCTATTCATGTACGTCTTGCGTTGCAAAATCGGGAATTCCCGCCGGTACTCGACCAGTTCGGGGTGTTCAACGGCGGACGGAGCTGGATATTGCATCCTGGACTCATTCATTTCAGGCACGCTCCTTGGCAAATTTGGTCCTGCTCTAATCACGATTGAGATGGGAGTATCGGATGATTGCTGATGCCCATCCTAGTATTATACTTCCTATTGTACCGGCCGCGTCCAGACGGGCGATCAACAGCCGCGCCTTGAAGGCGCGAATTTTTCTACAGTATTGTAACAGGTTTTAAAAAATATGTGGAATCGGCATCAGGGTGTTATGAGAGAGAGAAGAGATCTATGTACGTTCAGTTGAGACGCTACTTGCAATTGTTGGCCCACTCTCTGCGGGAGACAAGCGACATTTTCCGCAAGCGCCCGGTTGATGGGCGTGATGTTGTGGCGATGTTCTTGCGATGGAGGTACATGCGCGCGGTGTTCCACCGGGGCTACGTGCTTGCGTCCGGTCTCTATTTCGTTGTCGATGCTCATCTTTCCGCTTCCCAGATCGTCCTTCTCAGCGCGGCTATGTCAATCACATTGGTACTTTCGGACATTCCTACCGGCGCCTGGTCCGACGCGATCGGCCGCAAGTGGCCGCTCGTGATCGGACACGTGTTCCTGGCCGCTGGCATGGCGATGACCGGCGTTGTGACTGCATTCCCATTGATCGTGGTGACACAAATCTTGTGGGGATTAGGGTGGGCCTTCTTGACCGGCGCCGACGTCGCGTGGGTGACCGACGAGCTTGATGAACCCGACCGGATCGCCCGAGTGTTGACGGCTTCTGCCCGCTGGGACCTTGCAGGGGGAGCGACGGGGATGGTCGCGTTCGGTGTGCTTGGCTGGGCAACGAGCCTCGCGACAGCGATTGTGGTTTCAGGCGGTGCTATGGCGGTGCTCGGACTCTTCGTCACGGCGCGGTTCACCGAGCGCGCCTTCATTTCCACGCGAGAGAACCAGTGGAGCGCGTCGCTCTCGATTTTCCGGCTCGGAGTCAGCCTTTCGCGCCGCGATCACGAGATTCTCCTGGTCCTCGTCGCGACGATGCTCATCAACGGCGCGGCCATCGTCGGATGGCTGTTTCCCAAGCAGCTCATCACCCTTGGCTTCCCGAGTGATCCCGTTCTGTGGTACACAGCACTCGGGATTTGCTCCTCGGCGGTAGGTGTCGTCGCACTGCACATCGTCGATGCGCGCCTCGACGGCGTGGGCGTCGCCCGGCACATGTATGCGCTCACCTGCTTCATCGGCGTGCTCGGCCTGATCGTGCTGGCCGAGGCCCCTAATGCCATCATCGGCGGTGCGGGTGTGCTACTGGTGAGCGGCATCGCGTTCACTGTCACGCGGACTATCAGCGTGATATGGGTGAACCGGCGCACCACAAGCGGCGTGCGGGCGACCGTTCACTCGTTCCTCTCCCAGGCCGAGTCCATTGGTGAGATCTTCGGCGGGTTCGCACTCGCCGTCCTCGCCCAGGCCACAAGCATCTCGATCGTGCTCATCACCTCTGGTGTCCTTATTGCGTTCACCGGAGTGATGGTAGCTCTGTCGGGCGCTGACCGAGGGAGTCCTGCCTCACTATGAGTCTGGGGTTGCAGCATTGCTTTGATACATGAAATCACAATGTATCACACCTGCTCCGCTCTTAACCTCCCCACGCTTCGCGCCAGCAACGTTGCCGCCCTCTCCACCTCGTCTTCAGTAGACCAGCGGCCCAGTGTCAGACGCAACGCCCCCAGCGCACGCTCGCGCGACATGCCCATTGCCGTCAGTACAGGTGATGGCTCGGTACTCCCCTCATGACAGGCCGACCCCGTGGAGCTAGCGATCTCCGGCGTGGCGGCCAGCACCTCTTCGCCGATCACGCCAGCGAGACTGATGTTAAGCGTGTTCGGCAAACGTTCGCCGACGTGCCCGTTGAGCGAAACTGCATGTGGGAGATACTCTGTGAGCCGCCGCTGAAGCTGGTCGCGCAATCCTTGTAAATGCTTACGACTATAGGAAATATCTTCGTTTGCTAATGAGCAGGCGGCGCCTAACGCGACCATGCCTGCCACGCTCTCGGTGCCGGCTCTGAGGCCGCGCTCCTGGCCTCCTCCGTAGATGACAGGTTCAAGGTGGAGACCCTGACGCGTGTAGAGCGCTCCAACGCCCTTAGGCGCGTAGAGCTTATGGCCTGCGAAAGATAACAGGTCAACGCCAAGCTCAGCGACACGCGTCTGAATTTTGCCGACGGACTGTGCGGCGTCGGTATGCACCAGCACACCATGGCGGTGGGCTACCTCGGCGATCTCAGAGATGGGCTGGAGCGTTCCCGTCTCGTTGTTCGCGTGCATGATGGTCACCAGGATGGTCTGCTCGCTGATGGCGGCTTCGACGGCGGAGGGACTGACACGTCCGCTCTCGTCTACCGGCAGATAGGTGACGCGGAAACCGTGCAGGCGTTCAAGGGCATGGCAGATGTTGAGTACAGCGGGGTGCTCGGTGACCTGGGTGATGATATGCTTCCCTTTAGCACTCTGGGAGAGCGCGATGCCCCGAATGGCGAGGTTATCGCCCTCCGAGCCACCGGCGGTGAAAGTGATCTCAGCAGGCGCGCATCCCAGCAGGGCGGCTACCTGCTCGCGCGCAACGCCTACCGCCTGCTGAGCCGCGTGCCCATAGAGGTGCGCACTGGAGGGGTTGCCGAAATGGGTGGAGAGATAGGGCAACATGGCCTCAAGCACCGCCGGGTCTACCGGGGTGGTGGCATTATAATCGAGGTAAATAGGGCCGTTCTGCAAGGCAGGATGGGTATTCATGGACAGACCTCCTTATCGGAGTGCAGGGTACCCGCAAGGGATATCCCTACATATTATCTATGTTCGGCTTTGAGAGCTGCTTGCAGTTCTTCCCACACATCAGCCACCGTCTGCCCGGTTGTGCGCAGGTTGCCGATGGCGATGCGAATGGTGTATCTGCCATGCAGTTTGGTGTGCGATAGGAAGAAATGGCCTGTGGCGTTGATGCGATTGAGGATGCGCTCGTTCAGGACGTTGAGCTGCTCCTCGTCGTCCATGTCGTGAGGGTGAGCGCGCAGACATACGGTGCTGAAGGGCGTGGGGGCGAGGCGCTCGAAATCGGGCGCGGCGTCCACCCAGCTTGCCACACGTTGGCCCAGGCGGATATGCTCCTGGATTCTGGATGCCAGGCCCTCCTGGCCAAAGTAGCGCATAACCATCCAGAGTTTGAGCGCGCGGAAGCGGTGACCAAGCGCGATGCCATAATCCATCAAGTTAGGCACCTCATCACCCGCGCCCTGCTCGTTGTGTAGATATTCAGGGACCAGGCTGAAGGCGGCCTTGACGCTCTCCGGCTTGCGCGTGAAGAAGACGCTGCAATCGATGGGTGTAAAGAGCCACTTGTGAGGGTTGACGATCAGCGTATCGGCGCGCTCGCAGCCCGCCAGCACCCAGCGCATGGCAGGATCGATAGCCGCCGAACCGCCGTAGGACGCGTCAACATGCAGCCACAGATGGTAGCGCTCGCATACGTCGGCGATCTGCGGGACAGGATCAACGCTGGTGGAAGAGGTGGTGCCGACTGTGGCGACGACGGCGAACGGCAGCCAGCCGGCAGCCAGGTCTTCGGTAATGGCGCGCTCCAACTCGGCCACATCCATGCGGAACTCGCTATCGACCCCGATCTTGCGCAATCCATCCAGGCCCACCCCCAGCACGATGCCGGCCTTATCAACAGAAGAGTGCGCCTCCTGTGAGGCATAGAAGCGCAGGCGCGGCACCCCGGCGCGGCCGCTCATGCCCTGCTGGCGAATACGCAGGTCGGGGATAGCTTCTCGCGCCGCTGTCAGGGCATAGAGCGTGCCAGACGAGGCTGTATCGTTGATGACACCAAAGAGCGGATGTGGCAGACCGAGCATCTGCCGCAGCCAGTCGAGCGTCACCTGCTCAAGCTCGGTGGCCGCCGGAGAGGTGCGCCAGAGCATGGCATTGACGTTCAGAGCGCCGGTGAGCATCTCGCCCAGGATGCCGGGACCGGAGCCGGTGATCCCAAAATAGGCCATGAAACCGGGCGAGTTCCAGTGAGTGATGCCGGGTATAATTGCGCGCTCAAAATCAGCTAAGATGGTCTCCATCGACTCCGGCTGCTGCGGGGGCACCTGTGGCAAAGAACGCCGGAGGTCGCCAGGCGCCGTCTGCGAGAGCACAGAATAGCTCCCGACGTTAGCCAGGTAGTCGGCCATCCAGTCTACCACTTCATGGCCATACAAACGGAAGGCCTCCGGGTCCATATCGCCCGTGGCCTGGGGCTGCTGAGCGGGATCAAGCTCTCTCTGTTCTTGTGCCATGCTATCATCCATCATAGAAATATTCAAATCTACGTAGGTGGAGACCACCTCCAGGTAAATTTGTTGGAGCCAATAGGTAAGCCATCGCCTTCGCAGAAGTAGGTTTTTCAGAGCGCTTTCCGCACCCTTCATCTAGCCGAGAAGGAGATGCATGAGAGGTAGGGGCGCGGTTGACAAGCCCCTACCTCTTGCATGCTACGTGAACCGTAGAACGTTTTCCATAAAAATCTACCCCTGTGAAAAAAGCCATCGCCCCTACGCGGACCATCTGTTGTGTTTTTTAAGGTTACTTGGCGAACTTCTGGGCCAGCTCGCGCGCGGAAGGCTCAACGAGGATGGTGCCATCCGGGCAGACAATCGTCGGCACGGATTGCGAGCCGTGATTGATGTTAATGACATACTCGGCGGCCGCTGGGTTCTCTTCGATATTGATAGCATCGTAGGGGATACCATGAGAGTCGAACCAGCGTTTAGCCATGCGGCAATCGCCACACCATGTGGTAACATACATGGTGACCCTTTCACGCGCTCCTGTGTCCTGCACTATTGAAGAATTGCTCGTGGCTTCTTGCACAAATAGCTCCTTAGGATTGTTGGGTGTGAGAGACTCTGATTTTTATCTACACTTATAAAAACAACAGTCTCTGCTACTCTATTCCTCAAAGCCAGCACTCCCCCTTCGTAGCTGCGCGATGTATCGCGCGGGTCAAGCCAACCTGTCTCCACCTGGCCAGCCAGTGTGTCAGGTCAGCGCACGCGCGATACATCGCGCAGCTACGAAAAGGGGAACGCCCTCATTTCTCAGCCATCACATGAAGATTGTTAGCTCAGCACCTCTTTCATCGCCGGCGTGACCGGCCCATTGAGGCGCTCCAGCAGGATATCCACAAACTTCTTGCCTCCGGTCGCAATGAGGCCGGGGTTGCGGGCGAGGATGCCCATAAACAGGCCGGGGCTGTAGTCGCAGCGCAAGGCCTGGGCCACCTGGGCCGGCGTCAGGCGTTTCAGCAGGTCCAGCGCGCCGTCCCATTGCTCGTCGCTATAGGCGGCGATGCGCCTGTTCAGCAGGTAGGAGATATCCATATCGCGTCCAAAGCGGGCGCGCCACTGCCTATCAAAGCGTGCCAGGAAGGCCGCCGAGGTATCATTCGCCTTGATGGCAGCGGCCGCCACAGTGCCGGCTAGCTGCCCGGAGTAGATCGCGAAGCGAATGCCCTCGCCCACCAGCGCCGAGCCATGGCCACTGGCATCACCGGCCAGCAGCAGGCCGGCGCGCGAGAAGTGTGCGAGCGGCCCCTCGGATGGGAACAGCCCCGTGTGATACTCTATAGGGCTGGCACCCTGCAATCTATCACGCAGTTGGGGGAGATCCTGCATAATTCGGTCCAGGTAGACGCGGGCATCGTCGTCGCAATCGGGATGGATCACGCCGACGCCCAGGCGCACGCGACCATTGCCGCGCGGGAAGGCCCAGGCATAGCCACGCGGCGCGAAGCTGCTGCCCATGATCAGAAACACCTCGTCCTGGGGGTAGTTGGGCGCGTAGAGGTCGTATTCGGCCCCGTAGCCGTAGCGCTGGAAGGCCTTGCCCATCTCTGAGCGCACGCCCACATGACGCGCGATGCCGCTGGCGTCGATGGTGACGGCGGCACGCACGCTGATACGCTCGCTGGTATGCGTTTTGGCCGTCACGCCCAGAACGCGGCCATCCTCCAGCTGTGTCTGCTCGACAGTATGACGCATACGCAGAGTAGCGCCGGCGGCGATGGCACGCCCGGCGAGGTGCTGGTAGAGGCCGCGCACATCCAGCACGCAGGCCAGCGGGGAGGCGTAGCGCAGCTCTATCTCGCGGCGCGGAGAAACAAAAAATACCGTATTGATAGGATGATAAAGATGTTCGGGGATATGCAGTGCCTGCATATCTTTGATCCAGCTCCCGCCACTGGTATGGACGGGATAGCCAATCTAGTTCTGGCGCTCCAGTACAAGCACGCGCGCGCCCTGCTGAGCGGCCGCCTCGGCGGCGGCCAGCCCGGCGGGGCCGCCGCCCACAACTAATACATCGCAATCGTCTGACATGTCTATCCTTCTTCAAGAAACCTGGAGAAGCTCTTGGAGCGAAGCGGTTACAGTTTCTCCGGCTGGGGTGCGCTGCGATTATCGGTCTTGTGGAACTCCTCGGCATAGGCCACATTGTGCCTGGCCCCACCCTCCGCATTGCCCTTGCGCAGCATCTGCTCCACGCGTTCAAAATGGTCACCAACCTGGCTATCGTGAGCCTGGAGGGCGCGCATCTTTAGCTCGAAGGTTGCCGAGATATCGACCGCGTAGTTCAGCACTGGCGCGCCTACGATATAGACCTCCTCTACGCGATGGGGGGGCAGGCCTTCCGCCAGCAATTCGGGGAAGTCCCATGGGTTCTGCGACATGGGGTAGATGGCCGCCAGCGCCGCCTGGCCCGCCGCCAGGTGATCGGGATGGTGACGCGGGATAGACATGATCGGCGTCCAGGTGCGATCGGGCGACTGGCAGATCACGCGTGTCGGACGATAACGGCGCAGGAGCCGCACAAGGTCGCGCCGCACGTCAAGCGTTGGCTGTAACTGCCCATCGGTGTAATCAAGAAATATTACGTCTTTGATGCCCAGGATCTCCCCAGCCGCGCGCTGCTCAGCCTGGCGCGTCGCGCTGATCTTGTGTCGCGCCTGCGGTCCGACATCGGTCGCATCGTCCGGCCCGCCACCAGCGGCATCGGTACACACAACATAATACACATCCCAGCCCTCGCTGGCCCAGGTCGCCACCGTCCCGGCGCAGCCAAACTCAGCATCATCCGGGTGCGCCATAATCACCATCGCTACCTTTTTCTGTTCTTGCTCGCTCATAAAAAAACTGCTCTCCTTACATAAAAGCACTACGTCTCCGCAGGATATTCTTCATTGGTATATATGGTACCACGTCTCACGGCAAGAGGCGCCCGCGTGAGAAATCTAGGGGACGCATGTGAGATGTATAGGGCTTCGGACCTGGTTATCCTTCATCCGGGCATCGGCCTGTTATACTTCGCAGACCAGCTTTGAGTCGTCATGGTCGCTCAAGTTAGCCAGGAATTGGCTTGAGGGTGCCTTCGGGAATATGCAGATTCCGCCCGCCGAATGGGGGGATGTACAATTACTGTTCTGTATAATCCGTAAAATCTTTCTCATTTGTTTTGAGGAAGTAACTATCGCTCACATATTTCAGAACCACACGCCCAAGTGCTGGATGATTGTGCTCACGAACAGACCTGACAACAACACCTTCACGGATATGTGCATTGTTCGACACGACTTGCGTCTTCCCCTCGCTGTGCAGTTTGATGGATGCCAAATCAAATGGAATGATCGCAATCTCCGGAACCGTTTCAACTTCAAATGCATGGCACAATATCACCATTTCATGATACTCCAGGTATTTCCCGTCAACGAGCACATCAAAAACCCGAAAACCCAACTGGTTTTCTTTTAGCCCGTAGTGGAGTCGCTGAACTTTTGGGCCATACACTTCTCCATACACCACTGCTTGATGGTACCTTTGCCCTAAGTCTTGCACCAGGTTTCTCACGCTTTGCAGCGAGAGTGGGAACCAATACAAGCTCTGTGTATCATTCTCAGGGCGTTTCCGTCGCAATTGATGTGATCCTGCCATCAGTTCACCTTCCACTATCCCTACACGTGCGCTTGTCCCGTGAATCTTTTCTGTGAGCACCACCATCTCACCAGGCTCAAAGATATGGGGGAAGTTCCGTAGGTTTTCAATGATGATGTATTTCGGGAATAGTGGATGATCCTCTACTGCATCCTCGGCAGTAGAGCGCAGAGGTGGCTCATATTTTGTGACGCCGTAGTGCTCAGCGACATTTGCCCCAATCTGCCAGGTGGCATCATCTGGAGGCATCGCAAGTCCAAATGATGGCTCACCACGCAGTTTTACACATCGAATGCGTTGCTTGGAAAGATATTTTGTCACATTGAAGCGTTCGCTCAACTCAAACGGCAGAACGCTATCAGGTGGGAAATAGACAATCTTCTCTCCAACCTGGAACTGTCCTTTGGCTGCAACCAACTGCCAGCCCAGAACATGGATTAATTCGAGCAAGTCTGCGTTTGGGTGTGGTAACACTTCGTCAACTGCTGCAACAGGCACCATGAAACTGCTTGTCATATATTCTCATATCCCTTTCTTATCTCATCGAATGCTACGATGTGCAGGAATTAATGGCAAAAATCAGCACAGCATACTTCAACTTATCGATGCATATTATCCTTCAGAGAAGAGGTTTGAGTCAAGAGAGCGAGTCTCTAACCGCTTCATTTGATCTGAGAAGGGATAGCGCCTTCTAACCACCACTGTCTTACTCGGCATGCTATGACCGGTGCTCTGGCCTGAGCAGTTCCAGCACATTCGCTTCGTTTTCATCCTGCGGTTGATAGCCGGTGGGGGCCTCATCGATGCGCCAGACCACGCCTTTGCGGATGATATAGCGCCACTCCAGGTTCGCGTTATTGTTGAAGTCGGCCGGCGTCGCCGTCTTCAGCAGGTCCAGCACATCGCCGGGAACCGGGCCTGCCAGGTCGAGCGCTCCCGATTGCACCTGCTGGATATAGCGCGGGATCACCCCTTCGTCATCTACGCGGAAAATGACGCGCTGCATATTG
>JBDTHH010000399.1:0-8614 GCA_039937055.1 Ktedonobacteraceae bacterium
CTCCAGCCCTGATCCGGCCTGGTTAGTGAATGCACTCCACACAGTGCTCTGGCACAGTTTAGGTGCCAGGTGGAGCTATCTCCCTTTTTCGTAGTACTCTGTCAAACTTCAATCAACACATGAGTCGCCCCCGTTCGCGTAGGGATTCGGCTTGCCGCATCCGTGTCAGGCCCTTGGGCCTGGCAGGAGGCCACACAGGCACCCCAAGGGATGCCTCACCCGGATGCGGCAAGCCGAATCCCTACGCGAACGGGGGCGTCTCACCCGTGCAATGAAGTTTGACAGAGCACCACGAACAGGGGAGAGTACTCTCATTGCCGCCTCAAAGACATGAAGTGGGGCGTTTCCTCATGCTTTAATCAACGGTTTATGTGTAGTGGCGCCATCTCCCACGCACTTTGAGCGGAAGGGCCGCGTATCCCCCGTGGATACGCAACCCGCCGCTTGAACAGGTGTCGGTCTGCATCTAGCGTTCACGCCTGGATATCTTTTACGGATGTCCAGTCATGAACGCGCAAAGTTGTCCATTCTTTCTACTGAGTAATGAAGGTTACTCCTGGACCAACAGTATATTGCACATATTGGACCTTTCTCGGCTGACTGCCCCAGTTCATGGTGCTGGCAAGAACATGCCCATTGCCAAGGACTTGCTCCACGACCGCGACATGCCCCAGACCATAGGCCCCTTCCACACCCGGTTGCAGGTCTACAATCGCCCCTATGGAGGGGAATCTGGAGACATGCCAATGAAATTGGTGTGCGCGCATCGTCCACGCCCAGGCATCAGATCCGGTCATCCACGGCACATAGACGTGATGGAGCTGGAAATAGCGTTGAGCCGCCCACCATGTACATTGCCCATATGGAAAAGCATTCCTGGACCCGCCTCTGGCCGGCACAAAAGCTGCATGCAGCTTCATTCGCTGCGCATTGCCAGGCATAACACGGGTCCCTCTGGCTCGCTGAGAATACCGGGCAGGTAGGGAGGGCTGCGGGCGTTGAACCGGCTGGATAAGTCCACCCTGCTGAGAGGCAGGAGAAACGTTATCCGCGTGAAAATACGCACGCGGCACTCCCCCCGCAAGACAGTTCCCGTCACCAGGATGGGCGCCATCATTGGAGGAGGTCTGACCGCTCACATGGATAGCGCTATGAGCGGATCCTCCTCCCAACCCCTTGTCCGCGTATATCCCGGTGCTCTGGTCCCTCGTGAGGCAATGTAACCGGGCATGATCTCCCGCCCCCCCTGACTGCAAGGTAACGCTTGATAAGAACAGGGCAAGTACGGCTGCGATATTTCTCGGCCCACTATACTTTGCCATGCTACATGTACGAAAGTAATCCCAGACTTGTTGGTGTATTAGCAATGTACCTTTCCCTCAATTTACAACTACAGACAGACTATGACAGGCATAGTTCGTCTATTTCTCACTTTGCAATTGCAGCCCCAACATGTATTGCAACACCCGCAATCTGTTCCGTTTCTACTATACAAGCAGCTACCAAACGTGCCGTTTTCTGGGTAATATACATCTAGACATGGTTATCTAGCTATGCTACAATTGCACACAGATCAGGGGAAAAAAGGGATACGGAGGATCTCCGGTCAAACAACATATTTTGCTCAAATAGCAATTCTATTGGAGGAAGAAATGGCCCAGGAAAACTTCGCGGCAACAGGTATGCCCCAGACGTGCCCCTCGTGTGGCGCACAGAGAGAAAGCATTCGACCTGCGGAATTCTATACAAGCGCTTACACAAACATCCTTTCAGACAAGCATCAACATATAGGCTCGCCCGTTACTCCGTTCGTTTGCACGCGGTGTGGATATGTACAACTCTTTGTTGATCCGCGAGATTTTCAAGAATAGTCAAGTGAGTGCTCTTTCGCGTGTGTAGGCCCAGTTCCGCCTTAGCGTAAGACCGCAAAGAGCACACCAATAAGCAGAAGAAGAATCACAGCAGCAAACACCCCGATATTGAGCAGGCCAGTGTTCTGGCTGACCATGCGTCTTTGTGACGCATTGAGGCGTAGCGGATCGGAAAAGAGCACCGGCAGCTCAAGCTCTTCTGCATCTGGGTATGATGTAAGCAAAGCTGAAAGTTCCTTTTGCATCTCAGATGGATGAGCGAACCGCTGGGGTACCGAGAGACGCAACTGGCGAGCCAGGAGCATCTCCATGCCCGGTGTCACAGCAGGGTTGAGGCGGCGCGCGGGCGGATAGAAAAAGGCCATATGCTCCAAGGGACTACAGCCTGTGACCGCGTGATAGAGAGTAGCCGCCAGACTATAGAGATCGGATGAAGGACTGCTGGCTCCTCGCGTCTGCTCCGGCGCATAATAGCCGGCTTGTTTCGTATCTACAGGGGCGGTAACCGGTTCTTTCGGCGGGAAGAGAGGCAGGTGGATCAGCGAGACTTGTTTCCCTTCATACGCGATGATGATGGTATCAGGGTTGATAGAGCCATGGATAAATGGTGGCTGCTGACTCGCAAAGAACGACAATATACCGCACAGATGCCAGGCATACTCAGCCGCCATGCGCTCTGGCAACGCGCCTCTCTGTTGAGTCAGCAGAGAAGCCAGGCTCTCACCTTCTATGTTCTGGAAGACAAGATAGGCCGTTCCCTGTTCGGTAAAATAGTCAAGAACATGGGGCAAACCAGGATGTTGGCCAAGCTGCCTTAAACGCTGAACCAGCATAGTAAGAACCTGCTCCTGAGACCTGGACGTTTCTCGCACTTCCTGTGGAATCTGCACCTCTCGTACGATCACACGGAGAGAAGAGGCCTGCACGTCAGTCGCCGACCACGCGGCCCCGTATCTTTGTTGATTCTCTGGCAGGCTGATTTGCCCCATTAAACGATAACGCCCGTTCCCTAAGACATCGCCGCGTGTGGTGGGGTAGCGTACGGCGGCCCGCATGGGAGTTGCGTATTCCCGCGTTACAGACGACGAACCAGAAGACGTTTTCGTAAAATCATAGCCGCACTGAACACAGCGTCCTCTGAGAGTCTCTCTCATAGTTTGACAACGAGGGCAATACATATCTCTCTCCCTTGTTCTTCTGTTCTAACCACTCTGTAACACACTATGTTTTAGCCTGGAACAGGAATAAGCTATGGTGAAACTTCGTCCAAACGTTTTTGCCTGGTTGCTGTTCCAAATTGAGCAAGGCCCGCTGCTGCTAATAGAAAACCGCCAATAAGTACAAAGGTCGCGAGAGGACCAATCTTAACAGTGACCGAGGCAATGAATGTCACGCCGACACCGCCGCCGATATGACCGATACCATCAACCAGCGCGAAGCCAGTGGCCCGCGCCCGGGTTGGATAGTTCTCGGTTGACCATGTGTACGTCATTGGGATCCAGATGTTGAAGCCAAAGAAGAGTATGATAGAACCGAGAGCCGCAATACCAAAGCTCTTGTCACTAAGCGCGATAATGATCCCACCAAGCAAGGTGAGCACTCCTGCAAGAAGAAGCCAGTATTTCCGTTCCATCTTCTCACCAAGGAGATAAGCCGTGACCGCACAGGCAATGAACCCAAATGTGCCCGTAGCGGCGATAAGACCGGCTTCCGGTGGTGGATATTGTAAGGCGGCGAGCAGCGTTGTGAGGCCAGCAGCAATGGAATAGACGGAAATATAGCCCACCAGCCAGATGACCAGTATGAGGATCGTGCGTTTCAGGTAAAGAGAATTACCGAGGATATCGATATACGATCCTTGCTCACTCCTAGGAAGAACCGGCAAATTTGCGGGCACCGGAGGCAGGCTGGGTAGCCGGGCAGAGGCGTATTTCTCCATCGCGGTGACCACACGATCTGCTTCAGATAGTCTGCCTCGCGAGACGAGCCAGCGAGGCGATTCTGGCAATTGAAAGCGAAAGAGCAGGCCGATAGCAGCCAGCAACGCGCCAGCGATATACATGACCCGCCAGCCAAACTCAAACTGCGGACCGGCAATAGCAAAGGGCAACCCAAGTGGAAAAGGCGTCGCGGGCGTGGTGAGATACAGTCCCAGCCAGATACCCAGGAATGCCCCCAAAGAGGACATGATGAAGATGAAGGCAGTATATTTCACCCGACCCTGCCCTGGAGCTATCTCGTTGAGGTACGTGTTGACGAGCGCCAGGTCGGCGCCAATACCAATGCCCGTGATGGTACGGGCGATAATAAAGTTGGTATAGTCTCCCACGAAAGCCGTATATAACGAGCCAATGCCGGTCAGAATTAAGGTGATCACTAGCAGGTCCCTTCTGCCATATCTATCGGCTAAGGGACTGAGAATGAGCGATCCTGCGACATAGCCAACCAGGTTGAGCAGGACGGGGAGACCAAGATACTTTCCCGCCGTTACTGGATCACAATGCGGGACAATTTGGATGCATGTCTGGATAAATGAAACATTGATATCAAAAATATCGAAGAAGGTGAACAGGAAACCTATCCCGATAATCACCAGGTAAAGGATAGGCAACGCCCAGATAGAAATACGGTCTTGACGAGCAATAATGGTTGCCGCTCTCTGACGTTTCTTCGGCGCAACAGATGTGGTGTTACCTGCTTCTAGCAACATGGAAACTCCTCTATCTCTCGCAGCATAGTTCCAACAACCAGGCGCCACATTTCCCGAAACTGAGTATAGGCGCTTACCAATTTCCTGTCAATCAATAGGAATATACTCCTATTGACAGCGACCTGTTGAAGACGGATGAAGATCGCGATAGTAGACCTCTCTCGACCATCCTCCCCTCTAAACTAGACGTTGCGGGAAGCATGTGCCAGGCTAAGAATGATAATACTGTTGTAGTCTATCAGACTTGAAGGCAGAGAAGTGGAGGAAGACGATGATCACAGATCCACAAGGCCAAAATATTGGGAAGATGTCTGTTGCATCTTACCTCATACTGGACGATAACAGTACCAATGCGCGTTACGAGTATCTTGACGGGCAGGTATACGCAATGGCAGGCGGAACCTCTGACTATGACTATATCACGGGCAACATGTATATTAAACTCAGAGAGCATTTAGGCAACAAAGCTCCTTGCCGGGCCTACACATCTGATAAACGCGTCAAACTTGCTGAGCAGTACTATGTCTATCCTGCTGGGGTCGTGAGTTGTGATATCGCCATTCCAGTGGCATCCCTCTACGAAGGACTCAGCATCCCCAAAGAAGAGGGCGATTGATCCGCGCCAGGTGGATCTCAGCCCTCTTCTCATGATGGGGGAACTGATCTCTGATTAGCTCAGGTAGCGGTCAAACCATTCCTGGATCAAATGCAAACGTTCCAGGCGCAGTTTGGGATGACCGCCGCGGGAGAGACCATGGCTCTGGCCCTCGAAGCGCACATAGGCTACCTCGCGCCCCAGGTACTTGAGGGCCGCGAAGAGTTGATCCGCCTGCTCGATGTGGCAGCGGAGATCCTGTTCGCTATGCAAGATCAGCAGCGGCGTGTGCATCTGCTTGACGTATGTTATGGGTGACATATGCATGTAGCGCTCCAGGTCGTCCCAGGGAGTGCCATCGAGTTCATCATCGGCGAAGGTCCAACCAAAGTCGCTGCTGCCAAAAAATGAAGCCAGGTTGGTTACACTGCGCTGGGTGACGGCCGCCTTGAAGCGGTCGCTATGGCCGGTGAGCCAGTTCGTCATAAAACCGCCGTAACTGCCGCCCGTCACGCCCATCCGCTGCTCATCGATATAGCCCCGCCGCAGGAGCGCATCCACCCCGGCCATGATGTCCAGCGAATCTTTCTCGCCCCAGGCTCCGCGCACTGCCAGCGCGAAGTCGCGTCCATAGCCACAACTGCCGCGTGGGTTTGTATAGAGTAGCACATAGCCCGCCGCCGCCAGCACCTGCATCTCGTGGACGAACCCATAGCCATATTGCGTGTGAGGGCCACCGTGAATCTCGACGATCAAGGGATACTTCCTGGTCGGATCGAAATCGCGCGGCTTGAGAATCCAGCCATCCATCGGCCAGCCATCCACGCCGGTGTAGGCCATATATTCAGGTGCGGCAAGCGTCAACTCGTCGAAGAGCGCCCCATTGAAATGGGTGACGCGCCGTACCTCGCCAGGAGCAGTCGTCGTCGCGACAAAGACCTCCGGCGGACTGCTGGGGTCCGCGATCAGCAGCGCCAGCGTGTGTGCCGCTTGATCCATGCTAATGTCTCGCACATGCACATTCCCAGGGGTGAGCGTCTCCGGCTGTGCTCCGGCACCGCTCACCGGGATCACAAAGGCGCGCGTCGCACCCCGCTGTGAGGCCAGGATATACAGGGTCTTGCCATCAGAAGACCAGCAGGGTGGCGGCATCAGGTGCTCATCGCCCATGTCGCTGTTCGTCCAATCCATGCACGAGCCTTCAAAGTCTTGTGTCAAGCAGGCAGAGGAGCTTCGCAAGGCGGTAGCAGCAATGGTATAGAGATCGACATGGCCCGCTGAGCGGTACTTGTGTGATGCGAGGAACGCGAGTGCCTGGCTGTCCGCTGACCAGGAAGGCGACCCACAACTGATGGTGCTATCGGTCAGGCAGCGCAACTCACCCGGCCCGCCATCAGCAATAGCCAGCGTGTAGAGGTCGGGACAGGGCATACCCCAGCGATCCTCGCCCCGGCTGGAGACGAAGGCCACCCGTGTCCCGTCGGGCGACCAGGCGGGGTCGCTATCGTCCCAATCGCCATCAGTGAGCTGCCGCGCTTCGCCGCCAGCCGCATCCACCAGGAAGAGATGCTGGCGGCGCTCGTGAATAAAACCGACGCCATCAAGCCGGTACCAGAGCTGGTCAATCTTGCGCGCTTTGGGGAGCGGCTTGCCATCCTCTGTCTCTTCATCGGCCGGGCCGACCGCCGCACATACGACCAGGCGCTGGCTATCGGGCGACCAGGTGGCATGCGAGGCCCCATGCTGCATGAAGGTGAGCTGGTGCGCTTCACCGCCCCCGGTGGGGATGAGCCAGATCTGAGGCTTGCCCTTCCCCAGTTGCTTCGCCTCTTTCTCATCCCTGGCACTCAGTTCCTCGCCTTCACGTTCCGAGACAAAGGCCAGCCAGCGACCATCGGGAGACCAGCACGGGCTATGCACGCGCGCAGGGCCAGCCGTAAAGCGTCGCGCCTGACCACCCGCGCTCGCCACCACCCAGATCGACGAACGGTACGCGTGCGTGTACTCATCGATGGTCGTCACGACACACGCCACCAGCCGTCCATCCGGTGAGATACGCGGGCCGCTCACAAACTTGATCTGGTACAGATCTTCAATGGTTATTGCTCGTGACATATCCGGTATTGCCTTTCAAAGGTTTTCCCCACCCGCCTATTTTGCAGATAGCAAACAGGCTCCCATATTTCGGGGTAGCCACACATCTCAATATTATAACATCACAAGCATAGGAACCACGCTGAAAACGAGGCGTTCAATTGCAGGCTTTCACGCCCCACATTGTGAGATAGAAACACACGCCACAAAAGCTATCCAGCAGCATTTCCGTCATAGCCTGCTGGTAGAGCGCATCTATCTCCTCCTGCGTCGTGACCCCGCATTTGATGAGGAATGGTTGCAACAATTTAAATGCAACCATACTGTTTTGATAGCAGTCTCTATGCACCCCGGTCCCGGCCGAAAAGTCGATGATATGGGCCTGTTTCCCTATATCCCGCCAACCAGCAGTGCGCATCAAGCGAAGCAGCACGGGTATATTTCCGAGACTGCGCCCATCCGGTGAAAACGTATAGCCCGCCAACTGCAAGGCACGCGCCAGCAGGCCCGACATTCGTTCAAAGGCCAGATTATTGGTAATGCTCAACTCGACTTCAGTCAGGCGCATGATCCCACCTACGCAGGTGACCCGCCAGCATTCCTTCAGCAGACTCAGCCACGAAGATGAGGGGATCACGCCTGTACCAAAACGTAGGTTGACGAGACCCCACGAATTATCAACAAACTCTAGCGGATGCAGCGCATCCATAACCTCAAACTTCACATTGTCCAGGCCCTGCGCCCAGGCCTGGGCACGCGCATACTCAATGACCGCACTGCTGATATCCATGCCTACCACCTGGACTTTGGGGTACTTATGGGCTACTTCAAGCACCCAGGCACCTGGTCCACAGGCGATATCCAGAACGGTATTGATACGGGCCAAATCATACGCGCCCTCTGAAAAAAGTCCACCCATGTTTTCCGTCACCAGACGATTCTGATTCATCAGGCGCGCCATTTCTGTCGCGCTCTCCGCGTCGATCACATAGGTGTTCTGCCCTACTGACGAGCCATCAATCGGTCTAACCATGAGAGTATCTCCTCCCCTAACATATCCCTACCACGCTATAACCCACCATAGCCACTCATCCGCCCTACCACGCTACCTGGGCTTGTGTAAGCAATGCTTCACGCTTCGCAGGTATTATAGCAGCAATAGGTAATTTCTTACAAGGAGTATCAGAATTAGTATAACCTGCCTCTCAGTCTTCTACAATGAAATTTGTGTAAAACACCTTATATCACGTCTATTCGCGTCACACAACGCACGAATTTGAGGCTTTTGTGAAGTGGGGCAACCCGCGTAGAGGCGATGGCTTGCCTCGCCCGTGTAGCCAGCAC
>JBDTHH010000400.1:0-7724 GCA_039937055.1 Ktedonobacteraceae bacterium
CTGGAAAGTACCCGAACGTCCCTATTTCGCTCGTAACGGAGCCCGATAGGTGATTGCTCACCTCTGGCTGAATCTGGTCAGGTGGGCTTCTTCAAGCCCCCGCCCTTGTAGGCGTGGGGTTCCTGACTCCTTCGCTGCTATCAGATCCTGGTACCATTACATATCCCTAACGCACGCCGGGCCAGCGCGGGTACGCCTGTCCCAAGCTGCGCGAAGAAGGGATCGTCGGTGGTACCGGCGCGATGGCGTGCGTAGCTGCCTTCCAGTAGGACCGCCAGCTTCCAGATCGCCAGTGCCTCGTAGAAGGCCATGTCATACGCGGGTCGTCCGGTACGCTCCGCGTAATACTCGACCATTTCGGCGCGCGAGAGGAAGCCAGGCGACTCCATAGCATGCCACACAGCCGAGGGAAACTCCGGCTCCGGGTCGTCAGGTTCGCGCCAGGACGAGAGCAGATAGCCAACATCCGCCAGTGGATCACCAAGCGTAGACATCTCCCAATCGAAGATCGCCACCACGCGCGGGGCATCGCTGGCGAACATCACGTTATCCAGGCGATAGTCACCGTGGACGATGGTGGCGGGTCCCGAAACCGGCATATGCTCGCGCAACCAGATAGTGACCGCGTCCAGGTCGGGCAATGGACGCTGGCGCGACTTCTCAAGCTGGCCGGTCCAGCGGCGCAACTGGCGCTCCAGGTAGCCCTCCGGCTTGCCAAAATTCTCTAGACCGATAGTGCGCCAGTCCGCATTGTGGAGTTCGACCAGCGCGTCGATCAAGGCTTTGCTAACCGCACGCCGTCCCGCAACATCACTGGCAAAAACGGGCAATTCCTGGCGCATCACAAACCCGTAGACGCGCTCCATTATATAAAAGGGCGCGCCGATCACGCTGGTATCCTCGCAGGCCAGGAGCACACGCGGCGTAGGCACGCTGGTGCGATTAAGGGCCTGCAAGACACGGTATTCGCGCAGCACATCATGCGCGGTTGGCAGCAGGGGGCCTCGCGGCGGACGGCGTAGTACCCACGCCTGCTCTCCGCGACTGACGAAAAACGTCTCGTTCGAGTGACCACCCCGGATGCGCTCAACCACCAATGGTGTATCCTCGCCAGGGAGTTGCTCAGCGAGGTAGCGACGTAGCCGCTCCTCGTCTATCAGTGGGGGAAGTGTCGTCATGCATTCTCCTCAGTTCTCGTACTCGCTGGTAATTATTTTCGTGCGGCCGACTGTCGATACTATACCATATAACCAGTAGCGCGTGGCAAGCCACATAGGCGTGAACGTAAGACAATGGTGCCAGGAAGCGAGCAATTGCGCCTCTCCGAAGAATACATGGGATGCAGCGGAATAATCCTCGCGTGGACGGCGTTATAGTAAGTGATTAGCAGTCAACTTTGAAGAGTGCTAGACATCATTAGAATCCTGTGCTATAATCTTGGCAATCTTCTTTAGAGATTGCCAGATTTTACGGGAGTGCGCTGATAAAGCGTCTCTCATAGACTGAGGAGCATGTCATGAAGTGTGAACGTTGTCAAAAGAATCCCGCCCGTGTGCGTGTTGAGCAGATCGTCGATGGACGGCGCGAGCAGCACTTTTTGTGCCAGTCGTGTATCGAAGAGCTGATGAGCGCGGCAATGGAGCAGACGGGTGGTTTGAACGGATTAAATGGGCAAGGCATGCCCGGTGCTCCCTTCGGTTTCAATCCCGCCAACAACAATAACGCCTCTGCCGCCAGTGGTCGCAACACAGCCACCGCGCAACGGCAAGCTAACGATAGTAAAACGCCCACCCTTGACCAGTACGGTCGGGACCTCACTGCCGAGGTCGCCGAGGGCAAGATTGATCCGGCGGCAGGCCGCCAGCGCGAGTTGCGCCGTTTGATCACAGTTCTGGGTCGTCGCCAGAAGAACAACCCGGTACTCATCGGTGAGCCGGGTGTTGGCAAGACGGCCATTGTAGAGGGATTGGCCCGGCGCATCCACGCCGGCGACGTGCCCGCTACACTGCGCGGCAAGCGTATCGTCTCCTTGAACATCGGCGGCATGGTTGCCGGGGCCATGTTCCGTGGCCAGTTCGAGCAGCGTATCAAGTCCATTCTTGAGGAACTGCGCCAGGCACCAGAAGTGATCGTCTTCATTGACGAACTGCACACGGTTGTGGGTGCGGGCGCCGCCGAGGGCGCCGTGGGCGCTGCCGATATGCTCAAGCCTGCGCTGGCGCGCGGCGAACTGCGCTGCATCGGCGCCACCACGCTTGACGAATACCGCAAGCATGTAGAGAAGGATGCGGCCCTGGAGCGGCGTTTCCAGCCGATCGTGGTCGATGAGCCTTCACTTGAAGAGGCCATCGAGATGCTACACATTGTGCGACCCAACTACGAGGCCCATCATGGAGTCAGCATCACCGACGAGGCCATCGAGGCAGCCGTGAAGCTCTCGGATCGCTACATCAACGATCGCTTCCTGCCAGACAAGGCCATCGACGTGATGGACGAGTCCGCGTCGGCTCTGCGCCTGGAGGCATTGGAGAAGGGTATTATCAGCCCCGACCTGACCGCCGAACTGGAGAGGGAGCTGGCCGATCTTCAGAACAAGAAGGAGGCCGCCGCCAACGCCGAAGACTACGAGCGCGCCGCCCTCCTGCGCCAGCAGGAACTGCTGGTGCAGGACAAGCTGGAGAAGGCTCGCGCCCAGGATGGTAGCTCAATCCAGTTGATTCTCACTCCTGAGCATGTGGCGCAGGCGGTGGAAGGCTGGACTGGTGTGCCTGTCAGCCAGATGCTGGAGAGCGAGCGCCAGAACCTGCGCGGCCTGGAAGAGGACCTGCGCAAGCGAGTTGTGGGACAGAACGAGGCCATCAGCGCCGTCGCGCGCGCCATTCGCCGCTCGCGCGCGGGCTTGAAAGATCCCAAGCGGCCCATTGGTTCCTTCCTGTTCCTTGGCCCTACAGGGGTCGGCAAGACAGAGCTGGCCAAGGCTCTGGCAGCCGAACTCTTTGGTGGCGAGGAGCACCTGATCCGGCTCGACATGTCGGAGTATATGGAGCCGCACACGGTCTCGCGCCTGTTTGGTAGCCCGCCCGGATATGTCGGCTACGATGAGGGCGGTCAGTTGACCGAGCAGGTACGTCGCCGCCCGTACAGCGTGATTCTGCTGGACGAGGTCGAGAAGGCTCATCCGGAGGTCTTCAACTCCCTGTTGCAGATCATGGACGATGGTCGCCTGACCGATGGCCAGGGACGCACGGTAGACTTTAAGAATACCGTGGTGATCATGACCAGCAACGCTGGCAGCGCCGAACTCAAGCGCGCCGCGCGCATCGGTTTCATGCCGATCAAGATCGAGGATGTGCGCGATGAGCAGCACGAAGCCATGCGCTCCAAGGCCATGGAGGGTCTGAAGAGGATCTTCCGGCCGGAGTTCATCAACCGCATTGACCAGATCGTGGTCTTCCATTCGCTGGGCAAGGCGGAACTCTACAGCATCGTCGACCTGCTGCTGGCCCAGGTACGTACACGGCTAAGCGACCAGGCTATCGAGCTGGTTGTCAGCGACGAGGTGCGAGACCTGCTGCTACGCGAGGGCTTCGATGAAGAGTACGGTGCGCGTCCGTTACGCCGGGCCATCCAGACCCATGTCGATGACGCCCTGGCCGATGCCCTGCTCGTAGGCACGCTGACCTCCGGGCAGACCGCACACCTGATTGTGCGCGACGGGCAGATTGCCGTCGAAGCTGAAAGTGTGGCCCAGCCGGCCGCATAAGTAAGCAGGAACGCGAGAACGAAAGCGGGGGGCTGCTCCACTATTGAGGTGGAGCAGCCCCCTGCTTTCTGCTAAGAGAGACGGCGATCACGTCTCGGATACAGGTACCGGCTCAAGCGTGGCCACATAGTGGCGAGCGACCACCTCGTCAGGGGCCAGCGCAAGCGCCAGGATGATCTTTTGTAACGCATCAGTATCATAGATGGCCGCGATTTTCTGCGCCACTACTGCTTGCAACGCCGGAAACCGCTCTTGCACGAGACCCATAATGGTCTCCCGGAACTTGTTTTGCGCCATCGCCGGTAATAGCGCATACATGCTGACGGCATGTTCCTGGAGAAACCAGCGGGCATCCAGCTTCCAGAGAGGCAGTGTCTTGAAGTGAAAGATCAGGATCTCTTCTGGGCCGCTGGTCTCCTGTAACGGCGACTCCGCCATGCTTACCTGAAACGGGTAGATCACCATCGAAATGACGGGCAACTGGTAGCGATCAAGGATACCGGCGTGATAGAACAGCAACCGGGTGGGCATCTCCACCAGGGAGCCGGTCTCCATCTCCAGATGCAGGATGTGCTGCTGCCCTCGATAGCGCACCCGGTATACCCGGTCTGTCAACATGGTGGGGCGGATGACTTCGACATTTAGTTCTTGCTCAAATTCAGACCCCACTCCATGTAGGAGCGATGGCTTCGCTCCTACATGGAGTGGGCCCAGCTTATTTTCTCGTAATCATCCAGTCCCTTCACGCGCTCAATCATTTCCTGCCGCTGCTGTGGGTCCGCGATCAGCGGGGTGACGAGCTCATGGAAGCGCGCTTCGAGTTGCTCCCAGCTCAGGGGATTGAGGGGATCGCCGAGGGGATAGCGCACCGACGCGCTGAACTCGCGGCCATCGTCCATCTCGACGTGGGCCGAGGCGCGCCATTCGGCCGGGTAGTGGTCGTCGAGGTCGGGCGAGGACTTGCACTCGACGCGCTGCATCAGCGCGCGCACGGCGGCATTGTGGAGCCACGCGTCGCTGAAGACCGCCAGCCCGGCCAGCCCGGTCAGCAGAGCCACACTCGCGCCAAAGGGCATGCTGAACTGCGCCTCAACGATGTTGCGCGGGCGCCGCTTCTCCTCAAGCGGGTCCGCGATCAGGCCACGGCCGCCGCTGAGCACACCGCAGTGAACATGCGCTATATGCTGGGGGTCGGGCTGGTGCAGGCGCCTGATCGCGAGCAGGCAGTCGATGGGGCCATGCATGTAGCGACAGCAGGCATAGGGCTTGAGCGATACGCGCGTAATAGCGAACTCGCCATCCGCGCCGGGTGTAAGCCGGGATATATCTCCCTGCGAGGAGTAGGCGTGCAGGAAGCCATAGCGGCTCTCTAAGATCGCGCCTGGCCCGGTGAAGCCGGCGCCAGCCAGGCGGGCGGCCGTGATGCCAGCATGCGAGGCCCAGCCGGGATGCAGGCGCTTGGTCCACGCGCCATCGTGCAGGTAGGCCATCGAACCGGCGGCCATGCTGCCCGCAATGCCCAGCGCCATGTTCGTCTGTTCCGGTGATAGACGTAGCAGGCGCGCGCTGGCCGCAGCGGCGCCAAGCGCACCGCAGACCGCCGTTGGATGAAAGCCACGATCGTAAGCAGAGGCTGGATTGAGTGCCGCCCCAATACGCAGGGTGACCTCGTAGCCGGCCACGACCGCCGCATAAAAATCGACCGCTGCGGCCCCTGCTTGCTCGGCGAGGGCCAGTGCTGCCGGAAATACGACCACACCAGGATGCAGCGAGGAGCGGTTCTCAACATCGTCCATCTCCAGGCCATGCGCGGCTACCCCGTTCGCCAGCGCGGCCCACGATGCCTCGGCGCGTTCGCTGCGTCCAAAGATCGTCGCCCCACCATGATCCGCCAGCCCCGTCTCTGCCAGCATGCGGTAGGCCGCCAGGCTGGATGGCAGGGTTGAGCCGCGCAAGGTGACGGCAAGATGATCCAGCAGCAGGTAGCGCACACGCTCACGTACGGTGGCCGGTATATCTTCGCAACAGAGTTCGGCGCAGAAACGCGCAAGGTCGGCTGTAACAGCACGGTCCATGGGTAGTAACCCTTCCTTTGCTTACAAACGTATCCTATATGTATGCTCACCTCTATACTATAACCGAAAAAGGTCCAGGGAAAAGGAGGCTTTTCATGTCCGTAGATGATACGACGCCATTAATACACTCGTCGGAGAACAGCCCGGTCCAGCGCATTCCTGAGATTGATCAGTTTGTCGATCACTTCCTGGGCGCGATGTGTGATCGCAGCCGCCGCCAGATCTTAGAGCTGCTCACTATCCCTGGCGGCACACAGCCAAAAGAGCCGCTCGAATGGCGATCAGGGGATATTGCCAGAGCATTAAAACTTTCTCCTGCCACCATCTCCGGGCATCTTAAATTGCTTTCGGGATCTGGACTTGTGACTTCGCGCCGCACTGGCAATGTTGTGTACTATTCTGTGCAGAATTATATGTTGGTCCGCGCCTTTCAGGGTTTATTGCTGGCTTTGTATAATGAATATAATGCGCGCGAAACAGCTTGATCTTTTATTGATTTTGTTAGCGTACAAGCTCATCAAATCCCTCTTCTATAAGCATGGTAAAAGAAAAGGCGTAATAGGCACAGCAGATATTGATTTGCCGCATCCTACGTGCTATACTACAGTGTCACAAGAACTGGTGCAGGAGAGATAGCATGCACATACGAGCAGGGCAGACCGATCCTCATAGCAAGTCTCTTGTTCTCGCACGTCTTCAACAAAAAGCGGAGGTACAGCGGCGCTATGTCGCGCAACTCGCCTGGTGGCGGCGCTCTATCTTCGGCTATCTGCTCTGCGTGCCTTTTACGGGACTGGGGCTGTTCATCGTCATAGTGGAACAGAGCCTGATGCCACACTTTTATTTTCCGGGGGCCATTATGCTGCTTCCGGTCTTGCTCATCGCGCTCTTCTGGGGTCTGGGTCCTGCATTGCTCTGCGTTCTCATAAGCACCCTGTTCCTTGACTACTACTATATTCCTCCTGCCAGGCAATTCACATGGGGGGGTTGGGATGACATAGTGGGGATGCTGCCCTATTTCATTGCCGGGATGTGCGTGGCTATTCTCGTTGGGCAGCGAGAGGCGGCACGGCGCCGCGCGCTCTTTGCTGAACAAGAGGTGCAGGGACACGCACACGAGCTGGAACAGATCAACCAGGAACTGAAAGAGGCCAATCAGCTCAAAGATCGCTTCCTCTCAATGGCATCACACGAACTGAAGACACCCCTCACGACCATTCGCGGACATGCGCAAATCTCGCTGCGCCGTTTATCAAAGCAGCACGATCTGCCAGATGAACTGCTAACTGTGCGTACGTCATTGCAAAAGATAGATGAACAAACATCCAGGCTCAATATGCTTCTGGAGGACCTACTCGAATTGAGCAATATTCGCGCGGGCAAGGTAAAGCTGCGGCTGCGCGAGTGCGACCTGGCAGCTATCTGTCGCGAAGTGGTCGAAGATCAGCGTATGCTTACAAATCGTACCATCGAGTTAGAAGTGCCGCCAACACCGGTCAAGCTGCGGGCCGATCCTGATCGACTCAACCAGGTAGTCATCAATCTTTTAAGTAACGCCATCAAATATTCGCCGTCCGAGAGTGCCGTGGAAGTATACGTCAGCCAGTTGGAGCGTGCAGTAACGCTCCGTGTGCATGATAGCGGCCTGGGTATCTCCAAAGATCAACAGGAGCGCATCTTTGAGACGTTTTACCGCGCGCCGGGTGCGCAGGCCTCTTCGAAAAGTGGCTGGGGACTCGGCCTGGCCATCTGTAAGGATATCGTCGAGCGTCACGGCGGCCGCGTCTGGTGCGAGTCTCAGCCGGGCGACGGCACTACTTTTAGCGTTGAACTCCCACGCAAGCTATAGAAGCGGTTGAGCGGGTAGGGGCGCTGTTTCCAAGCCC
>JBDTHH010000401.1:0-4940 GCA_039937055.1 Ktedonobacteraceae bacterium
CGCCATTGCAGCTAGCTGCGTGGGCCCATATCCACTGGCTCGCCGCATAGCATTCCTCCGGGCCAGAGGGGAACTTGTATTCGGGAGCGAGGTGGTAGCCCACCGAGACTACCAGGCACCCCGCTAGATTCGTCAGGCGGCGGCAAAACGCATCCTCTGAGTCGAGATCTCCAATGACCCCGCCGCCGCCGTGGAAATAGATCAGAATCGGGAAGGGTGCGTATCCTTGCGGGGTATACATTCTGAGGGGAATCTCTCCTATCGGACCGGGAATGTGGCGGTTTTCGATATGGGCAACGGCCTCTGGTTCACTGGAAGCAGTCAGTCGCACCAGGGCCCGTTCCCTTTCGCGCGCCTGCGTAGGGGTCATATTGCCCGTCAGCACAAAGTTTATCGCCTTCAGTCGCTTTAAAGCGGCGTGAGTCTGAGGATCAAGTGGCATAGATCTTTATCTTTCTTGAAAATGTAAGGAGCTGCACTTTTTACTCTCTCGCTAGCTTTGACTGAATACGTGAAGCGCTCCGGCCTACACTACAGCCCAATGGGCTTTGTGTTCAAGGGCCAGACAAATCAAATCGATCTGGCCTTCCAGGTCAAGAAAACCGCTATTGACCACAAGATCATACAGAAGGGGATCATTGACATTGCGGTGATATTGGGACTGGAGATAGCGCGCCTGGTTGCGATCCCTTTGCTGAATACATACGCGGGCGTGAGCTTCATCTAAGCGCTCGCTTTGCATCACCGTGCTGACTCGTTGTGCAAACGGTGCAACTACGCGGATATGCAGCAGGTCAGGTTGGTTTGCTAGTAGCACCTGTGCTCCACGTCCAACAATCACTGTATTGCCCGTACATACAAACGTATCGATGATCTGGTGCAACGACTCGTGATACAGGCGCTTCTGCATCTGGGGTGATACAGGCATGATAAGCTGACTGGCCCATGCTTGCATCGCCTCCGCAGTCGAAAACATCATAGAGAGAAGAAACCGATCAACGAAACTACACGTGTGCTCATCATATAGGGCAGCCTCCTCTTCCGTTATACCGAGTTGCCGGGCGACCTGTGCAATTATTTCATAGTCAGCAAGGCGCCACCGCAGTTTGAACGCCAGTTTGGCGGCAAGCTTGTTGCCGCCGCTCCCGTACTGCTGCGAGATCGTGATAGCGCTGATTTTGGAGCGTTCTGCTAGTTGAACCGCCAATTGCTCAAATTCTGCATCATACATCATGGCCTCTCCCCTTTTCTCATGAGCCAGCATACGTAGAGAACAGGCTCAATGCTTACACTCGGTATTGCTCCACTGGTAGATCCGCTTTGCCGATGGGGGTAAGTCAGGATCAATGAGAGAGACATACTGATCAAGTTCGGCTTTCACATCCTGGAACAGGGGATGTTGAGCATATTCCTTGAGTATCGCGGGAAGGGAGGAGCGGGCCTCTATAAAATGTACGTAGATGTTGCCCTGCGTCCAGACATAACGGTGTTTTACGCCAATAAGGTGGGGAAGTTCTGTGGCGTCCGAACGCGTAAACGCAGCCACAATTTTGTCTTCGCTTCCCGGCTGATACTGGCCAATGATAACGCCGCGATACGGCTCCTCTGGCTGCTCAGACGTGTGCAGCATCTGCTCTATCTTTTCTTTAATCACACGCTGCTGAATGCGAGTTTGCGTGTTGAGATGCTTGGCAGCATGTTCATCGCTGAAGGGCGCTCCTGGCTTCATACTGAACTCCTGTTCCCAGGTCATCACAGTATCTGTATCGCCGATGCTGTCATACCACCAGCGAATAAGCATCTGTTTGAATGGTCCGGAAGAGGGATCACGCTCAGAGCGCGTGGATTTGCGATCAGCGTCAGTCCAGCGCATAGCGGTCCAGCTCCACTGCGTGCCGGTTTCGTCAGGATGGGTGGTCAACTGAAATGTTACTTTGTTCTCGATCTCTTCAAGAACTTCGCTGCTTGCATACTCCGTGAATAAATCTGGCCACGTTCTCACATTATTCGTCAGCCTGAAAACTTCTTCAACCGGTGCATGAATAAGCACAGCATTACGAATGTATCCCATGTGCCTGCCTCCTAAGCTTGAATTGAATTAACGAACACCACAAGCTCCTGAACATTTCTGGTGGCAAAGGCTTCTTCCTGCGAAAGCACAATGCCAAATGTATGTTCCAGGCTTGTACACACTTCGGTCAGTCCCAAAGACTCGACGCCTATCTCTTCCCAGGAAGCAGTGTCGATGTTAGGGGTATTCAAAGGCACTCCTACCTTGGAGTGCAAAATACTAATCATAAATTGAAGGCTGCAACGTGGTGCCATGAGTGTACCTCTTCTCTTGCCTATCTCTGCCTCGATGATAGGTTCGCTGGCTTACCGCGATCTTATCTTATGCGTAATTGTCGGGCAAGCATATCAGCTACATTTCTTCAAGATGCACTAGTGATCCTGTTTAGTTTGCATAGCTATTATTGAGGAGAAAGCGACTATGGCACGTGTCGTGATAACAGGTATAGGCGTGGTAGCACCAGGTGGCATAGGCAGAGAAACATTCTGGCAGACACTTGTCTCAGGGAAATCAGCCGCTGATCTTGCTCAGATTGACAACCTGGAACGCTTTCGATCACAGATGGTGGCTGCCGTATCAGATTGGGACCCTTACCGTTCTGGTTTAACGGAAGAAGAAGTCGCCAGAACCAGCAGGCATACTCAGTTCGGCCTGGTTGCGGTAGCAGAAGCATTGGCGGAAAGTGGCCTGGATCTCGCTAGCCTCGATACCACGCATATTGGTGTCGCGGCGGGAACGGCGATAGGTTCGACGCTGCGACTTGAGCATGAATATGCGGTTGTGAGCAAACAGGCAACAGAGTTCACTGTCGACCCCGCGCTTGCATCTCCATTTCTGTACCAGGCCATGACACCTTCGAGCATCAGCGCGGAGATCGCGGCGAAGTTTCACGTCACAGGACCGGTAGTTACTATTTCCACCGGCTGTACCGCTGGCATAGATGCCATCGCGCATGCCTTCGAGTGGATCCGCGATGGAGACGCTGAAATTGTGATCACTGGAGCTGCGGAAGCGGGAATTTGTGCTGTGAATATCGCTTCATTTGACGCAATTAAAGGAACATCGCCCAGCAATAATGAACCAAAGACGGCTTCTCGCCCCTTCGATAGTACGAGGAATGGCTTTGTGCTTGGAGAAGGCAGCGCATTCCTTATTCTGGAGTCGCTGGAGTCGGCCAGGAAGCGCCATGCGCCTATCATCTATGCAGAAATTAAAGGCTATGGGAGCGCTCTCAATGCCTATCATATGACAGGTCTCCAGCGCAATGGCCTGGATATGGTCCAGGCTATTGTCGCAGCCCTGGAGATGGCAGAAATTGCGCCAGATGACATACAGTATATTAATTCGCATGGATCTTCAACGCGCCAGAACGACATCCATGAAACTAACGCCTTTAAGGGGGTCTGGAACGAGCGCGCCTATAGCATCTCTATTAGCTCGATCAAATCGATGATTGGACACTCTTTGGGTGCTATCGGGGCGATAGAGGCCGCGGCCTGCGCCCTGGTTATCCAACGCGGAATTATTCCACCCACCATCAACTATCACACCCCCGATCCAGAATGCGATCTCGACTATGTTCCGAATGTTGCCAGAGAGCAAAACGTGAAGAACATCGTATCCACTGCGAGCGGCTTTGGTGGCTTTCAATCCGCTCTTGTGCTCTCCTATTTTCCTGGAGAAGGTGATCTATATGCCTGAAGAAGCTGTTATCACAGGGATCGGCGTTATAACCCCCGCCGGTATAGGTTTGTCTGATTTCTGGGAAGGCATGGTCAGTGGACAGTCGTTCATATCGCCTATCACAAAATTTGATACAGCGCGATTTAGCAGCAAGGTCGCTGGCATCGTAGAAGGGTTTGACCCCGAGGCTTTTCTGGACCCCCGCATCATTGTTCAGACCGATCGCTGGACACAATTTGATCTGGTCTGTGTAAAACAGGCCATTGCTGACGCGGGATTGCAGCTTCAGGATGAGAAGCCAGAAAAAATTGGCGCCGTCTTCGCGGCCGGGACCGGTGGCAATGAGTATGGGCAGCAGCAATTGCACATTTGTGGATCGCTAGGGCCAAAGCACGTGAGCGTCTATCTGTCCATCGCGTGGTTTTACGCTGCAAGTATAGGGCAAGTCTCTATTTATAACAACATTCATGGCTATGGGCGAAACATCTGCGCTGAAGCCGCTGGTGGCCTGATGGCCCTCGGCCATGCCGCCAGGATACTCTCACAAGCGACTTGCGATATTGTGATAGTCGGTGGATCTGAGGCTCCCTTAACGCCGTACACCTTTGCATCCCATCAAGCCTCGGGCCTCATTTCGTCCGAGAGCGGCCCCTATCCCTACCGCCCCTTTGATGCTACACGTTCAGGGCCGGTGGTCGGCGAAGGCGGGGCAGGCTTCTGCGTTGAGAGCAAGGAACATGCGCTGGAGCGCCACGCGCATGTCTATGCGGAGATCGCTGGCTGGGGACAATCATTTGATGGGGTGCTGACAGGTGAACCAGCCAGCGATGGGAAGGCCTATGGGCGTGCGATAGCGCGAGCACTACAAATGGCCCGGCTCCGTCCCACGGACATCGACTGGATTGTCTGCGATGGTCTGGGGACGCAGGGGGGAGATATATCTGAAGCGAGAGCGCTCCAGAGTGTATTTGGCGATGCTCTTGCCGGCATCCCGGCCTCCGCCCCAAAATCGATGATTGGACGCTTATTCAATGGGGGATCGACGGTAGACGTTGCTTCAGCACTGCTTGGCATGCAGAAAGATACCGTCTTACCGACGGTAGGGTTCGTGCAGTCCGATGCCAATTGCCGGCTGGATTGCGTCCCCAATCAAGCGCGATCCAAAAGCTTGCGCTACGTGCTCGTT
>JBDTHH010000402.1:0-12162 GCA_039937055.1 Ktedonobacteraceae bacterium
CGGATGGGCCTATCTTAACGAAAGGGACTATTAAACATGGACATTCAATTGACGACACAGGCGGCCCAGGAGATAGCGTGCGACGCGCTGGTCGTGGGAGCTAGCAGTTCAAAGGAGCAACAGAACGCAGCAGAGGGTTTGTTGTCACCAACTGCTGGGAAGCTAGACAAGGAGCTGGGGGGACTGCTCAGCGCGCTCTACAAGGAAGGCGAGTTTAAGGGCAAGCTGGGGGAGATCGCTACCATCCATACCATGGGCAAGATCGCGGCGAAACGCCTGATCCTGGTTGGGCTGGGAAGCGAGGCAACTCCGGGCGCCGACGCCATACGCCGCGCGAGCGCGACCGTGATACGTCACCTGGAGGGCACCGGCGCGCACACAGTCACTCTGGCCCTGAACCGGATCGATAGCGGAGCCGAGGCGGCGCATGGCATCCAGGCAGAAGTGGAGGGGGCGCTGCTGGGGCTGTACCACTTTGAGCAGTATAAGTCGAAGCACAATGAGCAAGAAAAGATCACCGCTATCCAGATCGTGTTGGAGCAGGCGGAGAACCCTGACCTCTTCAAGCAGGCCATCGAGCGCGGCAGAGTCATGGCGGAGGCCACCAATTTCGCCCGCGACCTCATCAACGAGCCACCCAATGTGCTGACGCCGACCGAGCTGGCCAACAGGGCCAGCAGCATGGCCGCGCGCGTCGGGCTGGAGTGCGAGGTGCTGGACCGCCCGCGCATGGAAGAGTTGGGCATGGGTGGCCTGCTTGGCGTGGCTCAGGGGAGCGCCGAGCCACCTAAATTCATCATCCTGCGCTATCGTGGCGCGCCCCAGAGCGCGGAGCATGGTATCGCCCTCGTCGGCAAGGGCATCACCTTCGATACCGGCGGCATCTCGCTCAAGCCAGCGGACGGCATGGAGAAGATGAAGGGCGACATGGGGGGCGCGGCGGCCGTCATCGGGGCCATCCAGGCCATCGCCGGCCTCAAGCCCGCCATCAACGTCACAGCGCTGGTGCCGACAACCGAGAACATGCCCAGCGGCACCGCCTACCGGCCCGGCGACATCCTGCGCATCATGAATGGCAAGACCATCGAGATCGTCAACACCGACGCCGAGGGCCGCCTGGTGCTGGCCGACGCCCTATCGTACGCCGTCCAGAAGGGCCTCTCGCCGATCATCGACGTGGCCACGCTCACGGGCGGCATAGTGGTTGCGCTCGGCACAACCATGGCCGGCCTCTTCACCAACAACGAGGAGTTGGGCAAGGAGATCATTGCCGCTGGCGAGGCGGCCGGGGAGAAGTTCTGGGCCATGCCGATGGACGAAGAATATGGCGAGCAGATCAAGAGCGATGTCGCCGACATCAAGCAAACAGGCGGGCGCGGAGCCTCAGCGGTGACAGCAGCCAAGATCCTGGAGCATTTCGTGGGCGAGGCCCGCTGGGCGCACCTGGATATCGCCGGCACCAGCTTCGCCGATAGCAAGAAGCCGCACCAGGAACGCGGTGCGGTCGGCTTCGCAGTCCGCACGCTGGCCGAATTCGCGGCGGGTCGAGGATAGGTATTATTGACGCCAGAATGGCAGCACAAGCGCCTGGAGAATGTGGCTATCTTCCAGGCGCTTGTGCTGCTATTCTGGCGTCAATGGGACAAGTCACGACTCCATAGGGCAATCGCATCTTTCAACAGCTAGAGCCGGGCTTTGTAACAAATGCGCACCACCCCAGATGGGTACGCTTTTGTGTTTACCAACTCCAGATTGGCCTTATCCGTGAACACACCTTTTCCATTGCCTATAGCGACAGGGTGGACCATCAGCACGTACTCATCAATTAAACCGAGTCGCGCAAATGTTTGTGCAGTGCGAATGCCACCAGGCACGCCCAGGTCTTTTCCAGGCTGCTGCTTGAACTTTGCGACTGCTTTAATCAGGTCCTGATCGCTCTTCACCAGAAGTAGCTCTGAATTCTCCCAGGTAAGTTCTTCTTCCCTCTTCGAGATGACGATGCTGTGCATGTTATTTACGACATCTGCAATTGCAAGCTCGCTCTTGGAGATCGAAGGGTTTTTGGCCGCGTTTGCCCAATAAGGTATCATCCCGGAAGCCGTTGGATATCCCATAAAACCAGCATCGGCCCTTGTTAATATGTCAACGATATCATCATTGAGATCCTGATCCGGTGCCTGCACCATCCAGTCCAATTCGCCGTTCGGCCCGGAAAAGAAGCCATCACATGTCATGGTCATATAGAGAAAAACTTTTCTCATAGTATCACCTGCTTTCTTGTTCACTCTTCGCGAAATGCTCTTTTTCAGCTTCGAGTACTTTATCCAATGCCTCAAAACGCTCCTCCCATCTCTGCCTCATCTGCTGGACCCATACCTCAAATTGAGACAACGTCTGGGGATTGAGGCTGTACAGGTGCTTCTGCGCGCGTTTTTCCATCAGCACTAACTTTGCCTCACGCAAGACTTTGAGATGCTGTGAGACCGCTTGTGGACTGACAGGAAATTGCTCGTAGATATCGCTAGCAGATAATTCGCCGCCACTGGCAAGTAGCTCCAAAATGGCTCGCCGTGTCGGATCGGAAAGCGCAACAAACATATCCATGGACACATTATAAAACATACTCTTAATTAAGTCAATACTTTATTAAGTTAGAAGATGATGAGGCATGCCATGTTCTATTATCAGCCTCCCTCTGCGTAGGGGAGAGCGTCCGGTTATGTTAGCAGAGAGTCTGGAGAATTCTCAGGGAAACATGGTATACTCTCTTCATGAAGATTCGTATTCGTTACTTTGCCTCATTGCGCGAGGTGAGCGGGGAGAGTGAGGAGACGCTGGAGGTGCGCGCCGGGGCGAGCGTCAGTGAGGTACGGGCGCTGCTGGTGACGCGCTATCCGCGTATGCAGGCAGTGGTGGAGCGCGCTATCTGCGCGCTGAACCGGGAGTATGTGCCGGCGGACACGCTGCTCCATGACGGCGATGAGCTTGTGTTTATTCCGCCACTGGGTGGAGGAGAACTCCAGGAGAAACTATGGAGCCATTGATCCAGATTACGCGCGAGCCACTTGACCGCGATGCCCTGCTTGCCGCCGTCGCCGATCCCGGCGTGGGCGGTATTGTTGTTTTTGAAGGGGTGGTGCGCAACGAGGCGCGCGGCAAGCAGGTGCGCTACCTTGAGTACGACGTGTATCCAGAGATGGCGGAGGAGCAGATGCGCGCCATTGTGAGCGAGGCCCGGCAACGCTGGCACACCGATCACATCGCCGTCGCGCATCGCATCGGGCGCCTGGAGATCGGCGAGGCCAGCGTGATCATCGTGGTGGCCACGCCGCATCGCTCAGAGGCCTTCGAAGCCTGCCGCTATATTATCGATACACTCAAAACTACGGTCCCCATCTGGAAAAAAGAGGTCTCCACCACTGGAGAGGAATGGGTTGAAGGCTAACATCTTCTTCCCAGAGGCCAGGATACAAGGTTATACCGGAGGATGCTGATGAACCTATTCACGAAACAGACGCAACTTAACCAGCTCTTCACACAGAATCCCGTCAATGCCGCCTACCTCGCAGGCTCGCTCTCGACGCGCACCTCATTCGGCCATCTGAGCGATGTCGATATCGCGATCCTGCTGATGGGCCAGATCAAGGCCGACCAGTTTCTTGACTACCAGCTCTACTTCTTTAGCGAGCTGGCCAAGCGCCTGGACACCGATAGCATCGACGTGGTGATCTTGAATCAAGCCTCCCTGCTGCTCAAGTTGCAGGTCATCAAGTACGGGCAGATCCTCTTCAGCCGCGACGAGAAGCAGCGTGTCATGTTTGAGACCAAAGCGGTGATGGATTACCTGGATTTCAAGAAGTTCGATGAGATTCAAAATCAGGCCCTGAGCCGTCGCCTGCATGGCCGCGTGCTGCCGGTGGATCACGAACTGGTGCAGCGCCACCTGGCACAGATAGGCGAAGCGGTGGGGATTCTACGCGCGCTGGGAGAGACGAAGCGCGCGGAGTTCACCGCCGATTACCGCGTCTATGGCCTGGCCGAGCGCTACCTGCACCTGGCGATTGAGGCCTGCCTCCAGGTCTGTGGCATCCTGGTAGCCGCCCTTGGCCTGCGTCGTCCCGAAGGGTTCCACGAACTCCTGAGCATCGTAGCGGCGGAGCAGATCATCCCGCAGCCGCTGGCCTATCGCCTGGAGGTGCTCACCGACCTGCGCGCCTCCCTGGTCCACGATCCCGGCACCCTTGATCACGACCTGCTCTACGACCATATCCAGCAACGCATCGGCGACCTGGAAGCATTCGCTGAAGCGGTGAAGGAGAGAATCGGACAGTAGGGGCATGCAACCGGGAAATGCCCCTGGCAATCCTCCCGGCTGAATATGAACCGTGTCATCCACTCCCTGATGGAGAACAGTGATGTCAAGAGACCGGAATCAGGCAACGCCACGCATACCACGATCGGCTCGGCTCGCCGTGGCGCTGCTCTTTTTTCTCAATGGTACGATTCTCGCCACCTGGGCAACACGCATTCCGTCCATACAAGCCAGGCTTGCGCTGCGCCCAGCCGAACTCGGCCTCGCTCTGCTGGGAACGGCTGCTGGCGCGCTCGTAGCGATGAATGTGTCCGGCTATCTTGCCGCGCGCTTCGGCAGCCGGTCTGTGACAATCATTGCGGCCGTGATTCTCTGTCTCATGCTTCCTCTGCTGGCGCTCGCACCAACCCTGTCCTCTCTTGTAACAGCGCTTGTGCTCTTTGGTGCCAGCAATGGATCGATGGATGTGGCGATGAATACGCAAGGGGTAGCTGTCGAGCGGCAATATGGTCGGCCTATCCTCAATTCGTTCCACGCCTGCTTTAGCCTTGGGGGCCTCGCCGGTGCGCTTATTGGTGGGCTTGTGGCCTCTCGCGGCATTGCTCCCTTGCCGCACTTTCTTGGTATCGCGCTCTTCTGCGTCATCCTGACACTCTCTGTGGCGCGTTTTCTGTTGCCAGCCGGGGCAGAAGCTCAGAGAACGGCAGTCGCGTTTGCCCGCCCCACGCGGGCCATCCTGGCTCTAGGTCTGGTGGCTTTCTGTGTGGTGCTGGGGGAAGGGGCCATGGCTGACTGGAGCGCCATCTATCTCAACGGAACCCTGCGTACGGGCGCTGGACTCGCCGCGGTTGGGTATGCTGCCTTCTCAGTGATGATGGCCATGGGCAGAGGAGTGGGGGATCAACTTACGGCTCGTCTTGGAGCAAGGACCATGATGCAACTGGGAGGGATTGTGGCTGCCACCGGGCTCACGCTCGCTCTCGTGGTCACCTGGCTTCCCATCACTCTGCTTGGTTTTGGTCTGGTTGGCGCAGGATTTTCTGTGGTGTTCCCTCTCACACTGAGCGCTGCCGGCCGTACCTCGAAGCAGGCTGCTGGCACGGCGATTGCAGCAGTCGCTACCTGCGGCTATGCAGGCTTTCTTGTCGGACCACCTGTCATTGGATTTGTTGCTGATGCCCTGAGTCTGCGCATCGCGCTCAGCTTTGTCGTCGTGTTGAGCTTGTGTGCTACTGTATGCGCGCATGCAGTAAGCGGAGACAAACTCCCTGAGAACGGTCAGAGTATCGAGGCCCCTGAACACAGTGAATCTAGCAATTCGCTGACTCACATGGGCATGACATGTGGCTGGAGCCGCATATCATGCCCACGCACAAACTACAACATCACCTGTCGCAGCTCGTTTGCCTGCTCCATGACGGCGGCGGCCTCGTCGGGGCGGCCGGTCTCCTGGTAGACCTGGGCCAGGGTCTCGTAGGCCACCAGCAGCGAGGGGTCCATGGCGATAGCCTGCTGGGCCATATCGATGGCCTCGTCGTAGCGCTTCACCTCGCGATAGGTGTCCGCGAGATCATTGTAGTAGTCGGGATTGAGCGGATCGATCTCGATGGCGTTCTCGTAGTTCTCGATAGCCTCATCGTAGCGCCCTAGGCCATCATAGGCCGTTGCGAGCTGGTAGTAGGCCTCGGCATCGTCCTCGAACTTCTCCATCATCGTCTTAGCGGTATCAGCGGCCTCGTTGTAGCGTTCCATCGAGTTGTAGGTATCCGCCAGGCCCGCGTAGGCCGCCGCCTGGTTGTCCGTCTGTAGCTCATCGCTCGCATCGATCAGCGCCTGGTACGCGCCCCTGGCCTCCTCGTAGCGTTCGGCCTCTAAATAGGCTTCAGCCAGGCTAAAACGCGCGGTCTGGCGTTGTGGATCAAGCTGGATAGCCCGCGCGTAGGCATCGATTGCTGCCGGGGTATCTCCCTGGAGGGAGCGCCAGGAGCCAAGATGTTCCCAGGCTTCGGCATCGTCGGGGGAGATCTGGGTGATCTGTGCGTAGGTCTCCGCCGCCTGGTCGCGCTCGCCCATCTGCTCATACGCCGAGGCCAGCATATCATAGGCCGTGCGGCTATTGGGATCGAGCGCGAGCATCTGGTTCGCGATGGAGAGCGCCTCGTCATAGCGGCGCATATCCAGGTAGAGGCTGACGAGTTCGGCATAGCGGGTAGCGTCGCCGGGTTCCTCGTCGATGGTCTGCTCCTGTGCCATAATGCGCCGGAGCTGGTTGTTGATGCGCTCGCGTACATCGCTCAGGTTATCGGTGGCTACCGTGTTCTCGGAATCGAGAATCAGCGCCTGGCGGTAGGCCTGTACGGCATCCTCGTACAGGTTCTGCAAGCGATAGGTATCCCCGAGGCTCACATAGAGATCAGGATTCTCAGGGTTCAGCTCCAGCGCCTCCTGAAAGGTCTCCAGGGAATCCTCGTACATCCCAATCTCGCCATAGAGGTTCCCCAGGTTCGTATAGGCCTCAACGAGGTTAGGATCGAGGTCGATGGCCCGGCGATAGCCCGCGATGGCGAGTTCTTTGTCACCGAAATATTGTTGGGCCAGCGCAAGGTTGTAGCGCGAACGGGCGCTGGTGGGGTTGGCCGCCACGGCTCGCTCAAAGGACTCGGCCGCGCCCTCGTAATCGCCCTGGGCGGCGGCGGCATTGCCCCTGTCCGTCCACTCCTGCTCCTCAGCATTCATTTCCGGCTGCACCTCTGGCATCACCGCGCCATTCTGAATGTCGAGGTTATCATTGGCTACGTTCTGCATGTCGTCCATAGATATGCTCATTTCTCCTCTATTTTATACCCATCTAAAAGGGCAAAAATCGAATAATAGGTCATGGCTAGTATAGCACGTCGAATATGGTTCTTCTAGTAGGGGCGCGGTTTATCGGGACAGTGCTCGTCCTTCGTAGCTGCGTGATGTATCACGCGTGGGCTAGCCGGTCGTTATGGTTGCCACGCGTGATACATCACGCAGCTACGAAGGACGAAGAACCGTTGAGCCTGGCACGCGGGCTTGTAAACCGCGCCCCTACCCTCCCTCGTCCCTACGCTCGCGCGTTCTTTAGCGGGAGACGCGCAGGGTCACCTGGAAGTCGTAGCGTGAACCAGGATAGAATGACTCGCTATAGGCGATGGGTGATCCTGTTTCATCGAATGTGGTACAGAAGATGCGCAGGCCAGCTTCATCGGGCTGGATGCGCAGGAGTTCTGCCTCGCGAGGGGTGGGCCGGTCAGGCTTCACGGTCTGCTCGCTAATAGAGGGGATCAACCCTTCTGAGGTCATTAGCGCATAGAGAGAGCCTTCAGCGGCCTCTTTCGCTCGCTGGTAGACGCCGCTGGCTCGTGGGTAGGGCAGGTAGTCCACCTCAGAGGCGAAAGGCTCATCATCAGCGGTGCGCAGGCGTTCCAGGCGCAAGGCCTGTTCCTCGTCCGTCAGGCGCAGGCGCTCACGTATCGTATCAGAGCCGCGTACCAATTCGCTGACGAGCAGGACGCCGCCAGGGCGTTTGCCTCGCCGGCGGATATCCTGGGTCGTGCTGCTCAACTCGCTCACCGTCTGCTGAACGCGCGGCTCGCAAACAAAGGTGCCTTTGCCGTGCTGGCGATAGAGCAGGCCCTCATGCACAAGTTCTGTAAGGGCCTGGCGCACGGTGGCGCGACTGACACGATAGCGCGTCACGAGTTCGGGTTCGGACGGAATAGCTGTATGCGGCGCGAGATGGCCGGCGCGAATCTGCTGCTTCAGCACCTCTTTGAGCTGATAATACAGCGGAAGAGGATTCGATCTTTCCAATGTTGGCATATTATACGGTCTCCCTTATGTCCAGACAACATATATTCAAAGGTTACAGAGAAAGGTAGAGATAAGCATGGAAAGAATATATCATAAAAGATCAAAAGCGTCGAGGGGTAAAATTGTGGGCACCCACCATGCTACCATTATGGTGGCATGGTGAGTGCCCGCTAATGAGCGCTTCTCAGCGAAATGAAAGGCCTGATTAGCCTCAGGCGACGCTCACCTGCGCCAGGATGCGATCAATATCGTTCTTCAACCGCATAGGATGGGCGCCAACCAGGCGACCAACCTCTTTCCCACCCTTGAAAACAATCAGGGTAGGCACAGCCTGAACGCCCAGGCGGCTGGGGGTCGTCTCGTTCGCGTCGATATCCAGTTTGGCAAAACCCAGCTTGCCCTGGTACTCATCGCTCAACTTCTCATACACCGGAGCGATGGCGCGACAGGGGCCACACCAGGCGGCCCAGAAATCCACGATCACCGGGGTGTCGGACTTGAGGACCTGTGTCTCGAAATCCTGATCGCTAACATGAAACAGATTACCATGTGTGTCCATATATTGGAACTCACTTTCTTTGCAACATAGCGTGCCTATTATATCCAGCGTCCTACAGCGATTTCAGCACTGTGACAAACGTCTTCTAGATAGGAGAACAAGCATTTCTCCGCGCTTATTCCTGAGCGCCGCATCAATAGAGTATATACTATAGAAATCGGACCGTGTAAGGGCGATGACTTGCCGCCATCCATGCGGCCACGCTTGCGCGGCCAGGAGGGGAGGCCTCACAAGCCCAGGGGTCTGCCACACGGATGCGGCAAGCCGGGTCCCTACGCGAGATCGGGGACCGCCCGTCATCCTGCCAAATGTAGCGCGCCATATTCGTAGGGGTGCCGTTTACAAGCCCACGGGGCATAACACGTATCAGCCTACCAGGCGGGCTTGTAAACGGCGCCCCTACGAATATGTACGAATATGGCGGACCTCTTATTGCGCCTTCTTCAAGAGAAGAACGCCACAAAACGTGCTAGCGGCGGCGGCCGCCCTGCGCGATCGAGAGAAATTCCAGGATGTAGAGGAACAGATTTAGCACTGTGATGAAGAGTGAGACCGTCAGCAAGATGGCGTTGGGCATGGTATCGGCCATATACCTGGCGCGCTGCACGTAGTACAGCACGTAGCCAGAGAAGATGGCTATGCCAAAGATCGAGATGAACAGCCCCAGGAAACCGGTGCTGAAAAGACCCTGGAAGAAGAAACCGATCACGCTGGCGATGAGCAGTAGGATCAGACCAAAGAAGAGGTAATCTCCCAGGCGCGAGAAGTCGCGTTTGGTCGTCCAGGAGTACACTGCCAGCGACAACGACGTAATGGCGGTGATCAGGAAGGCCTCCCCCAGGATATTGCTCTGGCCGGAGGCGGTATAGTACGCGATCAGCGGCGCGAGCGCCATGCCTTCCAGGAAGGTAAAGAGGTAGAGCAGGAACAGATTTAACCCCTGTACGCGAATGGCGAGATGCAGGGCGATGAGGACGACCAGGCCGCCGATGGCAACCCCGAAGTACGCACCTGGACTCAAGACAGAGAAACCGATGAAGGTGCCGATGCAGGCAAAGAGGAACGAGAAGGCCAGCAACAGCATGACCTTGCTAATCAGGCTCCCGCCCTGCACGCTTTCGACGCCGTATGGCAACGCCTGGTAGGGAGAGCGCGACCCACCAAATGGTGACCTGCGACCCATGCCAAATGGCGAGCTATTTCTTGGATTGAACATTGTAAACCTCTATAGGTAAAGGACTGGCTCTCCAGAGCATACATGCAAGTAGCGGAGAGCGCCACAACGCAGAGATTCTATACACTAGAATATACGAACGACAGCCGGTAGCGGTTGCATCGCCAGCACGGGACCGGCAAGAACGCGTCTGAGAACGGGGGTCACTTTCGGGAGCGTTTGCTCTTGGGAGGTAGGGGAGGCTCGTGTGGCGGCACGGCCACAGGTTTCTGCATAGCCAGCAAACTTTCCGCGATATTGGTGATATCGCAGCGTGGATGATTATTATCCGCGTGCCAGTAGAAGGAGCTTCCTGTTGGTTTATACAGCCGTCCTCCACAGCGTGGACAGAGATACGGTATGGCTACATCTTGATTCTGCGTCATCTCGACCTCCCAAACGCTTCAAGCTTCTCAGAGCGCCAGAAATTACGTTGCAGCGCGGCGCCAGTTGAGTTGCCGTTACAGAACGCTCCAGGCGCCGCAGATTTCACAGAGGGCGATGCCGATCTCACCGAAGGTCTTGCTCTTGGTATTCCAGCGATCGTAGGCGATAGCCAGCGAGCCGCAGTTCCAGCAGCGGGCGCGTCCTCCGGCCTTGCTCTCATCTGTCAGGCGTTGCAGGAGAATGCCACGCGCCTCATCCGCACCCGTGTAACTTGGATTATACGCCAGGTGAAGCAGGTTGCCGAGAGGCAGCATAATTTCGTGTGTGGGCGCTGGCGGGGGAGATGACGACGCGGAGGCCGGCGGGGCCGGGTTAGGCGGCGGCTGTGGCGGCCGGCGGAAGAATTCTCCGCGTGGGGTACGCCTGCCTCCCTCTATCACGGGCGCATACTCCTGGCGCTCTCCGCGATCACCATTCGACACCGCTGGTGGGGGCGTGGGAGAAGGAGCGATGGGCGGGAACGCTGGACTCTCCACGCGGTCGCTGGTGGGGGGCGGCGTCTGCTCTGCGGCGGCTGGTGCCACGGGGGCCTGCTCTTGCTCGGCAGCGAGAGCCTCTGCCGCACCTTCACTCTGTTCTGCAAGGTGATTGTTATTCTCCGGTTGTTCGGGTGGATTTGCGCGTTTGCGCCGTGTTATAGGCATCGGAGCCAGCTCCCTTAAAAAATAGGTGTTCGTTCGTAATCGTCATTGCCTCTGCATTATACCATAGTAGAGAAACACGGTCTACAATGGGACTACAGACAACCGGGCGAGCTCGCCTCTTTGCGAAGTTCCGCGCCCGCCCTGGATAGACACATTACCGGGCGTCTTGCCCGGCTAGGCCTCTTTGAAGAAATCTGCATTGATCTTGATAAATTGCTGCCAGTCCTCAGGAACCGCCGATTCCTCAAAAATAGCGGTAACCGGGCAGGCGGGTTCGCAAGCGCCACAGTCGATGCACTCGTCGGGGTTGATATACAGTTGCTCATCCGTCTCAAAGCCCGCTTCGCTCTGTGTAGGATGGATGCAATCAACGGGGCAAACATCTACACAGGAGGCATCTTTCACCCCGATACACGGCTGCGTAATTACATAGGTCATTTCCTGAAAATGTGGCGCGAGTACTCCCACTGCTACTATCAATAATAGGGGGGAAAGCGCCACTCCTCCTTTCGTGGTGTAACGTATCACGTTCCCTATAAAAGGGACGTTCTTTATGGGAAGGGGGACCTTCCCTGCTATCTTTACTTCGGCCTCACTCAGTATAGAAGGTTAGAAAAACAATGTCAATTCTTTTTTCGATTCCCTCCTTGCGAAAATCGGCCTTGTAACGTACAGTGTAGCCAGGAGGCTAGCGATTCGATGCATACACACCGAGAAACATCCACGGAGACGAGTACGGGTCCCAGGTTTACCCTGCTGTCATCGCCCGCATGGAAAGATTACGAACTGCTGGACAGCGGCGCGGGCAACAAGTTAGAGCGCTTTGGGCCCTATCGCTTCGTGCGGCCGGAGCCGCAGGCGCTCTGGCAGACGGCACTACCTGAGCGCGATTGGGCGGCGGCTGATGCGGTCTTCCAGGGCGCCGGCGGCGAGGAGCAGGAGAGCGGGCGCTGGCGGTTTCAGCACGCGATTGAGCCGCGCTGGAGCATGCGCTACAAGTACCTGCGTTTTTGGGCCGAAGCCACCCCCTTCCGCCACCTGGGTGTCTTCCCCGAGCAGGCGAACCACTGGGACTGGCTGAGCGCGCGTATTCAGGCCGCCGGCAGGCCCACGCACGTGCTCAACCTCTTCGGCTACACGGGTCTGGCAA
>JBDTHH010000403.1:0-6430 GCA_039937055.1 Ktedonobacteraceae bacterium
TCCGAGGTGCTGCTGCTTGGTGCCCTGCTGGCCGATGTGCCACATTCGATGGAGGTGCCGATTACCGGGACCGCCTCCAACGAGGAGCTACTGGAACGCCTGCACGAAATCGACATCCACAGCTCGCGCTACGAGGGGCCAACCGGGATGATCGGCATCCTGCAAGATGTCTGCCGCCAGAGTCATATTCCCGTGGCCAGTCTGTGGGCCGCCGCGCCCCACTACATCGCCGCGACGCCCAATGTGAAGGTCACAGCCGCGCTGCTGACCTACCTGAACACGTTCCTGTCCCTCGACCTCGACCTGAACACCATCCAGTCCGACTCGGTCCATTTTGAAGAGCAGATCACGGCCCTGGTCGCACGCGACCCTGACGCCAGCGCCTATGTCCACAAGCTGGAAGAGCAGGTGACCAATCTGCTGAACGAGGATGACGACGAGGACGATGAAGATAACGAGGCGATCATTGATAATCTAGATAAACCAGCAAGCTCAGGCCCACTGCCAAGCGCGGACGCCCTGATTCGCAGCGTTGAGGAATTACTACGCAACGAACGCGAGAACGGCAACCCACAATCGAATGACGAGCAGGAGAGCGAATGAGTAGGGCGCCCTATACCCTTGAAGAGGTCCTCAATCCTCGCTCGGTTGCTATCATAGGGGCATCGCGCGCGCACCACAAGTGGGGGCATGTCGCCGCCAAACAACTGATCGCCGGGGACTTCCCTGGCGATATCTATCTGGTCACTCCCTCGGTTCCCATGATCCTGGACCGCGCGACCTATCCAACCCTGTACGCCGTACCCGGCCCGGTTGACCTGGCGATTATCACCACCTCGTTCAGGCATGTCAGCCAGGCGGTTGACGACTGCATCGCGCACGGCGTGAAGGGCATTGTGATCATCACCGCCGGGTTCAGCGAGACCGGACCCGAAGGACGCCTGCTAGAACAGCGCCTGGTGGAGCGTTGCCGGGAGTACGGCATCCGCATCATTGGCAGCAACTGCATGGGCATCTACGTGCGCCGCTCGCACCTCAATGCGCTCGGCATGATCTTCCCCCTGCCTGAAGGCCCCATCGGGCTGGTGACGCAGAGCGGAAACCTTGGCATGTACTTCTTCGCGCAGGCGCAGCTCGATGGCCTGGGCTTCACCACGTTCCTGAGCATGGGCAACGCCGCCGATGTCGCGTTTCCCGAATACATGCAATTCCTGGCGGACGATCCCGAAACGCGGGTTATCGCGGGCTACGTCGAAGCCATCCAGGAGGAGAAACTGCGGCAGGTCACCAGGGACCTGCACAGCCGCGGGCACTACAAACCGGTAGTTATTTTGTTGAGTGGGGCGACCGAGGTAGGTGTGCGCGCGGCCCTGGCTCACACCGGCTCCCAGGCGGCGCTGCGACCCGACCACGATACCGGCCTGCTGGGCAGCGGCATCGTGCGCGTCCTGCGCTCAGACGAACTCTTCCCAGTCGCGCAGGCGCTGGCGATGCAGCCGCCAACTCCGCTAGGTGGGCGTCGCATCGCGATTGTGGGTGATGGCGGAGGCAGCGTTGTCACAACGGGCGACGCGGCGCTGCGAGCCGGGTTGCAGGTTCCCATTTTAAGTGCTGACACGCAGCGGGAGCTGCGCAAGCTGCTGCCCGACCGCGCGACCTCCACCAACCCCATTGATGTCGCCGGAGCCGCCGATGAAGACCCCCTCTCGTTCGCCTGGTTAACGGAGGTCTGCCTCAAGGACTCTGAAGTGGATGGCGTGATCGTCACCGGCCTCTTCGGGGGCTATCGCTGGCTGCTCTCAGAAGATTTTGGGCCGCGCGAAGAGGCCGCCGCGCGCGAACTGGGCCGGCTCGTGCGCCACTACCAGAAACCCGTGCTGGTGCAGACCGTCTACGCCCGCCACGATATCCCCGCGTTGCGCCTGCTGCGCGAAGAAGGCATTCCCTATTATGAGTCGGTTGAGATCACCTGCCGCGCGATGGCGGCGCTGGCGGAGGTGGGGCAATTTCTTGTATCATCGCTTTAGCGTCGTCCCTTGCAACTGGCGCGGGCGTTATCGCAATCTGCATCATCTGCTCTGCCAGGCGTAGCAGCGCTTCACGCAATTCTGGCGGATTATGAACGACAAACGGCAGGTTGAGTGCCATGAGATAGCGCGCCATAGCGGCTATATCTTCATACTGGCTCTGAAACAGAGCCCCCGCTGGCGTCTCCGAAAGCTGACCGTAGGACGCGGGAATCTTCTGCTGCACAGTATAGAACGCGGCTTGAAACTCTACTTCAACGTGATAACTGCCTGGTGCCCTGGTATACCGCTCTTGTATAAACGCCTGGCAATCAAAATCCTCCGCGCGCTCAAAGGGTTCCGCGAGCAGCTCTAGCTGCTGAATGCGCTCCAGGCGAAACGTGCGGTAGTCTTGACGCAGGCAGCAGTACCCAACCAGGTACCAGTGCCCGTCCCGTCCCACCACGCTATACGGCTCAACCTTGCGCTGCGTCACCTGGTCGTGATACGAACGATAGCCAATGGCAATCCTCTGCTGCTGCCCAATGGCTTCGCTGAGAGTGATCAGCATTGAGGCAGCGGGCCGTGCTTGCTGGTCAGGCGGGAGGAGCACCAGGTGCGAAGAAACGGCTTCCAGGCGTTCTCGCACCCGCAGCGGAAGCACGCGAGAGACTTTAGCCAGCGCCCCTTCGACGGCTGCCGGAGCCTGTCCAACCTCCAGCCATGTGCTTGCCAACAGGCCAAGCACGACCGCTGTGGCCTCCTCTTCGCTAAACATCAGTGGGGGCAGCTTGAAGCCAGGACGCAGTCGATACCCACCATAGCGACCAATGTTGGCCTCCACGGGAATGCCAACATCCTGGAGGTGCGTGATGTAGCGGCGCACGGTGCGCACATCCATCTCCAGGCGGGCAGCTAACTCTGGCCCACTGATGCCAGGCCTGGACTGGAGCAATTCAAGCACAGTCAGAACGCGACTGGTTGGATGATACATGCTACGCCTTTGCTTTCAGCAATCTGCATCTCTTTCACTATTGCCATTTTAATGAGGGCGGATTATGCCCTCATGAAGGATATACTTTCAGTCTGAAAGATGTCAAGAGACTCGCAGGGATTCGTCACTGGGCAGAGTGTGTCCTTGAGCATTGCCTGAAGACATAGCCCAATATGACGAAGAGCAGGGTCAGATAAGGGGACGGCGTGAGTCAGTATTACCCTGACAGGTCTATAGTATGTATGTGCCTCCCTCTAGTATTCGCCCCCCTTCTCAGATATGCTATGCTAGAAAGGCAGCATTCTGGGAAATGCAATGAGGGGATGCCATCATGGAACCGCCGCAGACCGGGCACGCCGATAGTATGCCTGATCGCAATCACACAACAACAAACGAACACCAGGCCCCGTCGATCTTCAGCGATGTGGATCTCTACCTGTTTGGACAGGGCAAGGAATATCGCATCTATGAAAAGATGGGAGCCCATCCACGCACGGTGGATGGTGTGCCGGGGGTTCACTTTGCGACCTGGGCGCCTCATGCGCAGGCCGTCTCGGTGGTCGGTGACTTCAATGCCTGGAACCGCGGCGCGCATCCTATGCACCTGCGACACGCGGAACTGGGGGTCTGGGAGTGCTTTATTCCAGGAGTCCAGGTTGGCGCGCTCTATAAGTATACGATCTGCTCGCGTTTCAACAACTACGTGGTAGAGAAGACGGACCCGTATGGCTTCGCCGCCGAGCTGCGGCCACAGACCGCCAGCATCGTGGCGACGCTTCAGCAGCACCGCTGGCAGGACGAGGCCTGGATACATGAGCGTCCACAGCGCCAGCAGTTGAGCTCGCCTCTCTCCATCTATGAAGTTCACCTGGCCTCCTGGCGCCACGTTCCTGAGCGCCACCAGCCGGGCGCGGTCGAGGAAGATCGCTTTATGACCTACCGGGAACTGGCGCATGCCCTGGCGACCTATGTCCAGGATATGGGTTTTACGCATATCGAACTGCTGCCTATCACAGAATATCCCTACGACGGCTCCTGGGGCTACCAGGTCACGGGCTATTATGCCCCCACAAGCCGCTTTGGCACACCTGAAGATTTTCAATACTTTGTCGATTATATGCACCAGCAGGGTATCGGGGTCATCCTCGACTGGGTACCCTCGCACTTCCCCAGAGATGCTCACGGCCTGAGCTACTTTGATGGCACCCCCCTCTACGAGTACCCCGATCCTCGCAAGGGCGAGCATAAGGAATGGGGCACCCTGGTCTTCGACTATGGACGCAGCGAGGTGCGCAACTTTCTGGTCGCCAATGCCCTGTTCTGGCTGCGCGAGTATCATATCGATGGGCTGAGGGTAGATGCGGTGGCCGCGATGCTCTACCTCGATTACCTGCGCGACCCCGGAGAATGGCTTCCCAATCAGCATGGCGGCCACGAACACCTGGAAGCTGTAGAGTTCCTGCGCCAGGTGAACGAGGCGGTGTATGCGGAGCAGCCCGGTACATTGACTATCGCCGAAGAATCTACCTCCTGGCCCCTGGTCTCACGACCCACGTATGTTGGTGGGCTAGGCTTCAGTATGAAGTGGGACATGGGCTGGATGCACGATATGCTGGAATATATGCAGATGGACCCCATCCATCGCCGCTACCATCATAACGCAATTACCTTCTCGCTGATGTATGCCTACTCTGAGAACTTCGTCCTGCCACTCTCGCACGATGAGGTTGTGCATTTGAAAGGCTCGCTCATTCACAAGATGGCGGGCGATCTCTGGCAGCGCTTCGCCAACCTGCGCGTCTTCTATGGCTATATGTGGGGCCATCCAGGCAAGAAGTTGCTTTTTATGGGTGGCGAGTTTGGCCAGTGGCGCGAGTGGAATTTCCATGAGAGTCTGGACTGGCACCTGCTTGAGCCACCGAGCGACCCCCATCACACACAGTTACGCGACTTTGTACGCGATGTGAATAGGCTCTACCGGCACGAACCTGCATTGAGCGCGTTAGACTTTGAGCCAGACGGTTTCTCCTGGATCGACTGTCACGATTCGGATAACAGCGTCGTGTCCTTTCTACGCCGTACAACGCAGGAGGAGGATACACTTGTGTTTATCTGCAACTTTACCCCGGTCCCGCGCTACGGGTACCGGGTGGGAGTGCCGTATGCAGGTGAATACTATGAACTATTAAACAGCGATGCCGCTCGCTATGGTGGGAGCGGGCTGGAGAATACACAACCAATGCCCAGCGGAGACATGTACTGGCAGTCGTGTCCGCATTCCCTTCTCCTGACCCTGCCCCCCCTTGCAACAGTCATTTTGAAGCGACGCCACATCCACGTCCATGCTATAGAGGAAGGGAGTTCAGACAGTGAGCACCAGGGATAACAATAATCATGAAAAAAAGGCTCAACAGCCTGCAATAGCTCATAGCCAGAGCGCAGCCCGTAAAAACGGCAGAGCGCTCCGTTTCCACGCGTCGAAGGGGCAGTATGCTGTGACAGAGGACGAGCGTCTGCTCCACCGTCCAGCGCAACCACTGGTAAGCCCAACGGAGCCGGTCCCCCAGGAGCAGATCAAGGAGCAGGAACACGCCCTTGACCGCGCGATTCACTTCGACTTTACACGCACCGACCCCTGGCGCGTCTTTCGCATCATGAGCGAATTTGTGGAAGGCTTCGATGTCCTTTCGCATATCCCGCCCTCGGTCACCATTTTCGGCTCTGCTCGTGTCAAACCGGAGGACCCTGACTACCAGGCCGCGACCAGAACGGCCTACCTGCTGGCCAAGGCTGGATTTGGTGTGATCACTGGCGGCGGCCCCGGCATTATGGAGGCCGCCAACAAGGGGGCGCAGGAGGGCGACAATGCCTCTATCGGCTGCAATATCGAGTTGCCTTTCGAGCAGGGATCGAACCAGTACCTGGATATCTCGCTCGACTTCCGCTACTTCTTTGTGCGCAAAACCATGTTCATCAAGTACGCAGAGGCCTTTGTCATTTTCCCCGGCGGCTTTGGCACAATGGATGAGCTGTTCGAGGCCTTGACGTTGATCCAGACCAAAAAGGTCAGTCACTTCCCCATTATCCTCTATAACTCCAAATACTGGGGCGGCCTGATTCAGTGGATTCGCGAGTCGATGATGGCCGGCGAGAAGGTTTTGCAGGCGGATGCAGACCTGCTGGTGCTCTCCGATGACCCCCAGGAAATCTGTAAGATCATCGTTGATGCCTACCGGGAAAACTACCAGCAGGAGCGTGAAGCGCCTGAACTGGATCGCGAGCAATTCCGGCAACAACGAGATCAGTTCCGGCAACAACGAGACCAGTCGATTCGGTAAACGAGATAGCGTACCTTCCGTAATATGTAATACTCTGTCAAGCTTCAATCAACGGGGAAAACGCCCCCTCCCGCGTAGGGATTCGGCTTGCC
>JBDTHH010000404.1:0-7279 GCA_039937055.1 Ktedonobacteraceae bacterium
CACAAGTTCGGTGGGGGCCTGCTCAAGAAAGGTGGCTTTTCTCTCGTGCAAGTCATAGGAGGTGAACAGGGCGGCGAGACGGTCAACGAGTTCATCGAAGAGCGGGCCATGGCCAGCATGGAGGACATGACGATCAAGCCCGCTGAGTGTTCCTTCCAGCAGAGGCGTGCGTGCCGTGATCACTGACGGTCCCTCTTGCTGTGAGAGGATATGGGCCACTGGCAACAGGCTCTGTTCCTGGATCAGGTGCTGCCAGTGCTGCGTCTCTTCCGGTTTATCCGCGAGCCCAAGCACAATAGAGTGCGTGCAGAGACGAAGCAGGCTGAGTTGGGAGCCTTGTGGGCGACCGCCCATATCGACGAGAAAGGGCAGGCAGCGATGTTCCAGGTCCTGACTAAGGCGTTGCACAAAGGACGCGGGCCATTCGCCGCTCAGTTTCACCCGGATCGTACTGACCGTTTCCGACTCTCCTTCGTGGAACCAGTTCCCTTCGCCATCGGGACACGCGCGAATGGCATGATGGGCGACGCCCCGTTCTCGGAGGGCGTGCGTGAGTTGATAGAACAACACCGATTTGCCCGCGTGTGGCGGACCGCCGACCAGTACGGCTGGTAACACATTGATCATCTGTATTCTCCATGTCGTAAGTGTGAAAGTGAGAGGAGTCCCATCGTGTCATTATCTCCGCATGTGCTCGTTGCAACGCTGGGTGGCCAGCCACAGGTTGTCACTCTGACGCTCGATCTGCTTTTGCGCCAGGGGTATCCCATTCGCGATGTCTTTGTCCTGCATCCCAGAGCCTCCTCGCAGCCGCGACTCCAACGCGCTTTCCTGCGTCTCAACGCGGAGTTCACGAGCGATTACTACGCACACGCCCAGCGTACGATCCATTTTCATTCGCGCGTGTTGGAACTAGATGGAAAGCCGATTGATGATATCACCGATGATAGCCACGCTGACGGAACCCTCAATACCATTCACCAGCTCATCGGCGATCTCAAGCGGCAGCACTATCATATCCATCTCTCGGTGAGCGGTGGGCGGCGCCTGATATCGCTGCTAGCCATCTCGGTCGCGGCGCTCAATTTTGACCGCTCCGATCACATCTGGCATATCTACACGCCAGAGCCGCTCAAAGAGCAGGTGCGTGAAGGTGCCTGTATGCATGTCCCTCCCGAGGCGGGCGTCAAGCTGATTCGCGGCCCGTTTATCGCTCTGGGAGCCTACCTCTCCCATTCCGGGCCATCCTTCCGCTCGACCCAGGAAGAGCAGCGCTTGCAGATGGAAGCTCAAGAGCGTGCCTGCTGCGCTGACGTGGCGAACAAAGCCACCCCCGCTCAACTCAAAGTGCTCGCCGCCTTTGCCAGAGGTCTGCGACCGCAGCAGGTCGCCAATGATCTCTTTATCACGCTTGCCACCGTCAATACTCACAAAACGGTCCTGCTCACCCTCTGTCATAGCGTGTGGAATGTCCCCTTGCAAGAGCGCCTGGACTACCATTTCCTGACTGCCAAATTCGGCAGCTATTTTCCTGATGAGAATTATAGTTAAAGTATACTCGGTTCTTGTACTCAAAAGATCAGAGAAACCTCTGAGATTTTTCAGTCGATTACGGATGAGGCCAGGACATTTTCAATGCTATGCTTACCTCAGAGAAATGAGATCGAAAGAAAGGATTGGAGGATGCAGGAAGTAACATTTACCCTGCGCGTGCTTACCCCACTGTTTCTGACCGGGGCTGATCAGACCACAGCCGAATTACGCGCGCCTTCGTTTCGTGGCCTGATGCGCTACTGGTATCGCGCCCTTGTTGGCGGGATAGTAGGAGCTGATGGGAAAACCTTGCAGCAGGTCATGAAGGCGGAAACGACAGTTTTCGGTGCCACAGATACGGGATCAGCCGTAGCGGTGAGAGTCTTCGGTGTCTCCGAGAAACCAAAAGAGTTCACTGAACGCACCAGTATCAATGTTGGAGGCAAGTGGCAGGCGACAGGAAAAGGCTACCTGCTCTGGTCAATGGCTAGAAACGGCAGTAACGAACGAAGAAATCTCAAACCTGCACGCTGGTTTTTTCCTCCCGGCACCACGTTTCGTCTCACGCTCTCGGCTCACGGTGAGGACGACATTAAGCTCAAGCAGGCTATTGCCGCCTTCTGGTTACTCATCAACCTGGGCAGTGTTGGTTCACGTTCACGTCGCTGTGCTGGCAGCATTGCCGTTTCGCAACCTGTTGAAAACCACGATACTGATCTCAGCTTTGAGACGCCAGCCGATGTAGAGGGATTACGGCGAAAACTCCAACAGGGGATCGCAGTGGCCCGCAGCCTGTATACCCGTTCGCCATCGCAGACAAAGGAAGATGCGAGCTTCGATGCATTGTCGCGCAATACCAGTCGAATCTGTATACTCCAGAATGGACAGCGCCCCTGGCCCACGTCCGAAGGGGCTATGGAGGACATTGGAGAAAGCCTCCAGGCATATCGTGCGAGTGTTGTGCCGCTGTGGAAGCGGAGCATATTTGGCCTGCCGCTCAAGGATGTTGACAACAGGGCGCGTCGTGCCTCGCCCTTGCTTCTGCGAGTTGTAGAGCTTCAGAATAAGCAGTATGTCGGCATCGCAGTCTTGTTTAAAACAATCAGCAAAGATGTTGCTACAAAAGATTATGCGCTTATTGAACAATGGATTGCGACATTTCCTGGAAAAGTCGAGGTGACACTTTGACTCAATATATGCTGCTTTTCTCTCTCGGCCCCGTGCAGTCATTCATTGCCCAGGCTCGCAAAACCCGCGATCTATGGCTGGGCAGTTTTCTCTTGTCGGCATTGATGCAGGAGAGCATGAAACATATCCACCCGCATCTGGTCTTTCCCTACAAGCCGATCATAGAAAAGAACATCCCTGATCTGCCCAATAAATATATTGCCATTTTCAATGACGTTGATGACGCGGTCAAGGCTGCTAGAGAAAGTGAAGGCAACATCAAGAAATCCTGGCAAGCCATCTGCAATGAGGTATGGGACGAGGTACTGAAGAAACCGGCCTACAGTCCGATCACACGCACGCAATGGGACAACCAGACCAATCCAGCGAACGTCTTCGAGATCTTCTGGGTCGTGGTTGCGGGAAGCGCAGATCATTATAAAGAGTGGTTAGCAGAAACCCAGTTGATGTTCGATAGACGCAAGCATCTTCGTGATTTCAAACAGCAAGAAGAGTCAGGCGAGAAAAGTACCATCTCGGGATTGCGCGCAGCTCTGCGGGGGCCTGGAGAGCTGCGCACAGATGTACAAACATTCTGGTACCAGGTCGCTCAGCAACAGTCAGCGAAAGACATCAGTGGGGATGGGACAGAACGCCTGGATGCCATCGATACCGTCAAACGCTTTGCTCATCTCTCAAAAAGCCTTGCACAATTACTACACCGTAAAGAGGTAGAGGCGGGCTTCCCTTCTACCAGCTCCATTGCTGCGGCCACGTTTATTGAGGGACTCATCCGCTCCAGTGATGACGCATCGCTCCGACCAGGGATCGCCGGGTGGTTGCAAGAAACAGCAAAATTAGATGAGACCATGCCCGCAACCATTCCATTGCTTGAGGACTTGGCAAAGGACTATACGCGGGGTGTAACAATCCTCAAACGTGATGGTGATTGTTACTTTCCGGAGACATTCAGTTCAAATCGACTAAAAAAAGAGTTTCGCTTTGACGATTCGCGAAAAAAAGAACGTGAGCAGCTTGCTAAGGATGGACCGGAAGCTGTATCAAGACTCCTGAAGGCAACGGATGCGCTCACACCTCCTATCACACGGCCAACGTCCTACTATGCCATGATCCAGATGGACGGCGATAGGATGGGAAAACTTATCAATGGCGTCAAAGACAAAGAGCAGCACAGGGCTGTCAATCAAGCGCTGTCGGTCTTCTCGCGTAAACATGCTCCGGCTCTTGTAGAGGGTCGCTATCCGGGTCGCCTGATTTATGCCGGTGGTGACGATGTATTCGCCCTTGCGCCCCTGGCCCGCGACTATGTGCAGGAGGGCGCCTTCCCTCCCATTAAGACCGTACTCGATCTGGTGAATCAGCTACAAGAACAGTATTGTAAGCAGGTGCGAGATGTGTTCAAAGACGCCAGCGACGGGCCCGCCGAGACACATACAGCATCATCACGTAAAGCGCCGCAGATCACGATGAGCGCTGGTATTGCTATCGCGCATCACTACACCTCACTTTCATATGTACGCCGTATGTCCAAAGACGCTGAAAAGCTTGCCAAAGATCACTATGGACGCAATGCCCTCGTGGTGACGGTCCTACGACGTTCGGGTGAGCAGACACGGGTAGGATGCCGTTGGCACTACCAGGACCTTATAGAAGAGGCACAACCGGTCCTGCTCTTCCTCTCTTTCTATGATCTGTTCAGGGAAGATGTGCTTTCACCAAAATGCGTCTTCAACCTGCTTGAGGAGGCACCTACATTGCTCGGCCTGGAGCAAAGGGCCCAAAGCAGTGAGATAAAGCGCGTGCTACGTAGACAGCGTAGTACCGGAATGGAGGGGCGGCTATCAGATGAAGAGATAGCAAGGAAGGCGGAGTACCTTGTCGCGTTGGCGCAGGCGATGGATAAGGCGGCGCATGAGGAGCTATCTGATTCAGAGAAAGAGCGTGGATTGGCCTTGGAGTTGCATGCCGATAGCAGGCGCTACGGACTGGTTGAAGTCCTGGGCTGGCTCCTGGTGATGCTCTTCCTGGCACGAAAGGAGCAAGAGTAATGCGCCTCTTTATTGAACCGACCGAGCCTCTCCTGTTTCGCACTGGCAGGCCATTCGATGCGGGTCAGGATACCTTTGCTGAGAGCCTGTTTCCTCCTACTCCTGAGACATTACAGGGGGCGGTCAGAGCCACCATCGCGAACTATTGGAACCCGCAGAAGAATAGCGCTGCGGCATTCGATGATCCTGAACTCACAATGCTTATCGGAGACCGCAATGGCTATGGGCGCTTTCGCCTCACGGGGATAAGCCTGGGCCGATATACCAAAGATACACCAGAGATGGTTGAAAGACTGTTCAGTTTCCCTGCGCATATTGTGCATGCGAGCACTGGGCCTCGTTTACTTCGTCTGCTTCCACACCCCTTCAGTGCAAATACACGAAGCAATATGCCAGAGGGAGTCTATCATTACCTCGCGCCAGCCCAAGGTTCCTCGGACGACATGAGGCCCGTAGATGGCTGGCTGACTGAAACAGATTTGTACAAGGCACTACAGGGAGATGATCTAACAGGCATTGAGATCGTGAGGAGAGGCGATGTCTATCAGGAGGAGCCGCGTCTTGGTATTGGCATACAACCCGGCACAAAGGCTAACCAGGAAGGTTTCTTGTATCAGATGCTGATGATTCGCATGAACCATGCATTGGAGCACCCCTACAGGTATGGTTTTGTGGTTGACGTTCATCTTGCCTCAGCATCGCCGAATGATACACCTCTCAATTCGAGACAGGTGCAGCAAGAGCTACACTTGCCAGATACGGGTTGGATGACGCTTGGCGGAGAACAACGCACGGCCCATTTTCGCGTGCTTCAACCAGCAACCAGACCGAATGAGCGATCATCACGAGAGCGTACGCTCCTCTATCTGGCAACACCGGCGATCTTCGACACAGGGTGGAAGCCATCGCCCCGATTTGTTCCACTTGATGCATTGCTCACGGCAGCGATCAACCGGTACGAGTCAATCGGCGGCTGGAAGCTACTACAGCCCGGCAGCGCACAAGGAGAAAACAAAGTCATGTATCGCTGCGTTCCCGCCGGAAGCGTGTACTTTTTTGACACTCATGTGAAACCGCACCAACCGGTCACGGATCACGGTATGGAGATTGGTTACGGCATTACATTTGAAGGAGAATGGTAACATATGATCACGAGCACTTTATACCTCTACACAGAAACGTCGCTGCATGCCGGGGTAGGTTCTGGCCTGAGTAGCATTGACCTGCCCATTCAGCGTGAGCGCACGACCCAATATCCAATGATTCAAAGTAGCGGGATCAAAGGGAAACTTCGCGCGGCCCGCGAAGGGAATAGAAACGATCTGACTGACGCAGAAAAAGAGTTGGTCGATGTTGTGTTTGGTCCGCCAGCCATAAATGGCGCAGGCAGCGATCACGCGGGCGCACTCATCACGGGCGATGCTCGTATTCTACTCTTTCCTGTGCGCTCACTCAACGGCGTCTTCGCCTATACCACCTCGTATGACGTACTGAGTCGCTTTAAGCGAGATCTTGAGCGAGAGCAGACCGAAGCGAAAGCGAATTGGACGCTTCCTGATGTGGTGAAAGACAAGGTGTTTGTCACGACGAAGAGCGACATTCACTCTAACGGCACCATTGTGCTTGAAGAGTTTAGTTTCGATACGCAGTCAGACGAACGAGTTGATACTATTGCCGAGTGGATTGCAAAGCATGCCCTCCCCGATTTCGCGTCCGACTACTGGCCCAACAAAGTAAAAACGTCCCTGGCCATTTTACCGAACGACGTATTCCGCGACTTCGCGCTCTATGCCACAGAGGTTATTACGCGTGTGCGCATCGATCGAGACAAGAAGACGGTTGAACGAGGTGCGCTCTGGACAGAGGAACATTTGCCGACAGACACCCTTCTCTATGTGCCACTCTACGCCACAAAAGCGCGCAAGAAGGCCTCGATGGTCACCGAGAAACAGGTATTAGCGCAGATAGAGACACTGAATAACAAACATCTCCAGCTCGGCGGTGATGAGACAGTGGGACGCGGCCTTGTGCGTGTGCGCCTGGGCCATCTGTAAGGCATTGAGGGAGTGAAAGGAAACAACGATGCAAAATCAACAGGGACAGCAGGCCTCAATGCGGCAGAATAGCGAACAAGAGCGCGGGCGCCAGGCCTGGAGCAATATTCTAGCAATCAAAGAACAGGATCAGAAGAGCCCGGATAAAAAGTTAGAAAAAGAATACCGTTCCCTGGCGCGTGGCTTAAACGCCATGGTTCAAATCAACGGCCTGGGGCAAACGCTGGGTTTTCTGAAGGCAAAAGGCAAGCATGATGAGAAGAAGGCACACTACCTTCTTCTGAGTCATCTTACCGGATGGATGCAGGATGCAAAACACTTCAAGGCAGCGAACCGCGATGTCATGGGAAGAGGATATGATGGTTTGCTTCACTGGGTCCTTGATCCTGCTACAAGCAGCGATGATTATCGCCGCGCCACGACGGAATGTCTCGCCTTTGGTGTCTGGCTGCGGCG
>JBDTHH010000405.1:0-4037 GCA_039937055.1 Ktedonobacteraceae bacterium
GCTACGAAGGCGATAAGATGGTCGTGCTGTTCGACCAGGTTGGCTACAAGACGCTGGCCGTTGAGATTGTCACCGAGCGCGGGCTGTTAACCCGCGCCGGGTAGCGCTGACGCGGACGCGGCAAGCCGGGTCCCTACGCGTCTGGGGGTAGTCAGGCCAGCTCTCCCCGCAGCACCGTCACCGCCTGGCCGCTGAGATACACGCGATCTCCCGCCAGGCGCACACGCACGCTGCCGCCACGCGCGGAGGCTTGATAGCCGACCAGTTCGTTCCTGCCGAGCTTCTGGCTCCAGAATGGGCTGAGGCAGCAGTGGGCCGAGCCGGTCACGGGGTCTTCGTTGACGCCGACCAGTGGGGCGAAGAAGCGCGAGACGAAGTCGTATTCCTGAGTAGCTTGCGAGCGCGACCCGGAGCGGGCGGTGACGATGACGCCCCGGACCTCTATCGTTGCCAGCCTGCTGAAGTCAGGTCGGATGGCGCGCACGATCTCTTCGGAGTCAACCTCCACCAGGTAGTCGAAGCGGCTCTTGCCGATATACTGTATGCTTCGCGAGTCAAGGGCCAGCGCCGTGCTGAGGCCGTCTGGCTCGTCGGCCTGCTCTGCCAGCGTCGCGGGGAAGTTCATGGTGATCCAGTCGCCCTGGCGTTCGGCCGTGAGCAGGCCACTGCGAGTGTGAAAGCGCGCCTGTTCGCCGGCTGGCAGGTGGCCCTCCTCCCAGAGAACGTGCGCACTGGCTAGGGTGGCGTGCCCGCAGAGGTCCACTTCGACGGCCGGCGTGAACCAGCGCAGATCGAAGCCGTCAGCTTGCCGCAGCAGGAAGGCCGTTTCAGCCAGGTTCATCTCGCGCGCCACGTTTTGCATCCAGCCCTCGTCGCGCGGCGCCTCTAGAATGCAGACCGCGGCCGGATTGCCCGCGAAGGCTGTGTTCGTGAAAGAGTCTACCTGCGTGATCTTCTGTGCCATATAGCGAATCCTCCTATGAGTGTATTGTATCATGGGGAGAATTGCAGGCGTTCCCCGATCTGCGTAATGCTCTGTCAAACTTCAATCAACACGTGAGTCGCCCCCCCGTCCGCGTAGGGATTCGGCTTGCCGCATCCGTGTGAGGCATCCCTTGGGGGGCCTGTGGGGTCTCCTGCCTAGCCGCGCGAGCGAGGCCGGCACACGGGTGCGGCAAGCCGAATCCCTACGCGAGATGGAGTGTCTCACCCGGCAAATGACCTGTGTCGCGCCGGCGGGCATCAGATGGAGTGTCTCACCCGGCAAATGACCTGTGTCGGAGCAGTAGGGGCAATTGAAAGAGCGATATTGACAGACCTGGCGCGACGCGGTATCCTTTTCGCAAAAGATGCTGTTGTGTGCGCTAAGAAAGAGGATCTCAATGGGACTGTTACGACGTTCGGGAGACCAGGTGTTGCTCCTGCTGCTGTCAGTGGTGGGTGCGGGGATCGCTATTTACCTGACGACGGTTCACTATGCGCATGTGCCTCTTGTCTGTTCCACCACCGGCTTCATTGATTGCGCTCGTGTGGTCTCAAGCCCCTATTCTCTTGTGCCCGGTACGACTATCCCAATCACCGTCCCCGGTCTGGCATGGTGTGTGGTGAGCGCGGCCCTGGCGATTGCCGGCCTGCGTTTGCTCCCGGAGCATTACTGGGTCCGCGTCGCTGAATTCATCTGGTTCCTGCTGGGCATCTTCACCGCCCTCTACCTGGTCTATGTAGAACTGGTGCTGCTGCATTCCCTGTGTGCCTGGTGTACCGCGCTCCACGTGATCATTCTCATCATGTTCCTCGTCGCCCTCGTCCGCCTGCCCCGCCCAGAATCCGAGGCGGAACTGGAGTTCGCCGAGGAAGAGGCTCCCCGCGCGACAAAAACTACCAGGAATGCTCGCACGTAACTGGCGAAGATGAAGAAGAGGCGTCGTTAACTGAAAACTATGTCAAATCATACAATGATCGGTCATTGCTTGAAGGTCGTGCCGACAACCGCACGCGCCATGGGGAGTAGGTCGTAGTGTAAGAGGCCATTTGCAGGATCTGCTTGCAGAAGGGCACGCATTTCTGCCTCATCTTCAACCTGATAGATGCCAATCCCATACACACCATTTGGGTCCATAACCGGCCCAAACACGATGGCGATGCCCTGGGTCGCTTTATCCGACCAATAGGTGACGCGGCGTTGCATGATCGCGCGTTCGTCGTCCGTCATATCTAGATGAAAGCCTGGTCGGGGATTCTGGGTTTTCACGAAAAAATACACACTGTCCTCCATCAATCGTGTTCTGTAAACAAGAGCCATCGCATCAAGCTCTACTACAGTATACCCGGCTGGTTTATTCAAATCAACTTGGCTTCACTAAATGGCAGGGCTGTTTAAAAGTCGCTGGGCGTCCCGGTCCGCGTAGGGGCGATGGCTTGCCTCGCCTGCGTCGGCTGGACCGGGGCCACTGGTGAACAGAGGCAAGCAAGCTGATTCACCGGGAGTAGGCCCGATCCAGGTTTCCAGGCTGACCCTAATCGCATCAAGTAGGGCCGTAGCGTTTTTTTGCTTCTGGCTACGCGCCGCACTGCTTCCATCCGGATTTTAAGGCGTATGCATCGCACCAGTAGCGATTATTGTTGTTGAGACTCACTTTCGCACCAAACCAGGTTGTGTAGAGCAGGTGTACACCGCTGTGCTGGAGCTGAAAGGTATCCCCAGCGCGCGGATCAGCAGAATCAGGCTGAAATCCAGCGGGTGCCGGGCCACCAGTCCATTGGCGATAGCTGACTGACTGGATCGTTCCCTTGATGCTGCCAGCCGCGTTCTCTGTAAACGTTATTTGGGCATTGCCATTACACATCTGGACTGTAGTCGTAGACTGAGAGCACGGCCCAACATTCCACTGCTCAAGACCAGTGTGGTTAGCAGTGATAGAAAGCAGTGAGCCATGGACTTCCCACTTGCCGGCATACGACGTGAAGGCCGGTTGAGTGGTGGCTGTTGGTGGATGAGAAACTGGTTGAGTAGTGGCCGTTGGCGTGTGAGAAACCGGCTGAGTGGTGGCTGTTGGTGTTTGAGAAACCGGTTGAGTAGTGGCTGTTGGTGTTTGAGAAACCTGGGAAGTACATCCACAGAGCAGAACGAGGGCCAGAAGAGAGAGCAAGTAGCGTCTCTTCGCGAGAGCGCAAACGAAATTGAACATAGCATTTCTCCAATAAATCATTTTTTTGCTTATCTTGTACAGTTTACCTATAGTCGTTTTATTGAAGTCCATCTTCACGCGACCAGGCAAATCAGGGAGAGCAAGATGAGTCTTTCATGCCTCTCAGGATAGCAGAACACCGCCACCTGTGTGATGAGGTCTTCCATAGTTTCCCGGTGAAATACCTCACGTTTGCAAGAGAGGGTCTGATTTCTGTCAATGTAGAAATGAGGGCGCCCTGTTCCAAGGCCGACACATGATTTTGTATCAACGCATGCTGGCCTCGCCCCCCGGCAGCCACCACGGGCGAGGTCAGCCGTCGCCGCTATGGACACTTGCCTCGCCAACGAGCCGCGGGTTACTCCCAGCGGAACGTGAATATGGCGGCGAGCAGGATTAGCGCAGTCCAGATTGCCAGCACCAGCAGTGAGAAGCCGGGGAAGACGGTGCCATTGGACATGGAGGCCTGGAGGGCCTGCGTCAGAGCCGTGGCGGGCAGGAATTGGGACAGCGCGGCAATCGGAGCTGGCAGGTGGTTGAGGGGCAGGATACCGCCACTGATGAACAGGAAGACCATGTAGAGCGCGTTGGCGCCGGCCAGCGTGAATTCGGCGCGTAGCGCGCCAGCCATTGCCAGGCCCAGCGCGGCGAAGGCGATGGTCCCCAGGGCGATGACCAGCAGGGCCAGCAGCGGAGACCCGGCCGGCTGCCAGTGGTAGAACAGCATAGAGATGCCCACCAGGATGATCACCTGGAAGGCTTCCAGGACGAGGAGCGAGAGCACCTTGGCGCTGATCAGGCCGCTGCGAGGCAGGGGCGAACTTCCCAGCCGCTTGAGGACGCCGTAAT